>CAJOPI010000307.1 GCA_905236275.1 uncultured Lachnospiraceae bacterium
ATCGCTCGCCGGCGTTTACCGGACAGCAATGGACAGGGGATACAAAAAAGTCTATGGTATGATTCATGGCATACAGGGCTTTCTGGAGGGCAGATATATAGATCTTTCAGAACATATCCAGACCGGACTTGATGCAGAGCTCCTTAAAAGAACTCCGTCAGCATATCTCGGTTCATGCCGTTATAAGCTTCCCGGAATCCACAAGAATCAGGAGCTTTATGACAAGATTTTCAAAATCCTTACCGATCTCGAGATCGACTGCTTCATTTATATCGGCGGAAATGACTCCATGGATACGATAAAGAAGCTTTCCGACTACGCTATTTACATTGAGTCTCCAATCAGATTTGTAGGATGTCCGAAGACGATTGATAACGATCTGGCTCTTACAGACCACACTCCCGGCTATGGTTCGGCTGCAAAATATATCGGAACCTCTGTAAAAGAGATCATTCGTGACAGCTGGAGCCTTGAAACCGAACATGGACAGGTTATCGTAGTCGAGGTAATGGGACGAAATGCAGGCTGGCTTACCGGTGCTTCCGCTCTTTCAAAGGGTGAAGACTGTCAGGGACCTGATGCCATCTATCTGCCGGAGCTTCCTTTCGATGTTAAAACCTTTGTTGATAAATGCCGCAAGCTCCTTGAGAAAAAAGCATCCATTGTTATCGCTGTATCCGAAGGTATCAGAACAGCTGACGGAACCTACGTTAACGAGCTCGAAAATAATGTTGAGTACGTTGACGCCTTCGGTCACAAGCAGCTTACAGGAACTGCAAGATACCTCTGCAACGTCCTTTCAAGGGAAATCGGCTGCAAGACAAGAGCTATCGAGCTTTCAACACTTCAGAGAGCCGCAAGCCACTGTGCATCACGTGTTGACATACTCGAAGCCTACGAAGTCGGCGGTGCCGCAATGAAGGCCGCTGATGAGGGTGACAGCGGAAAGATGGTTGTTATCAACCGTATTTCTGATGATCCTTATCAGATGCATACCGAAGTCAAGGACGTTCACAAGATTGCCAACGATGAAAGACTTGTTCCCAGAGAATGGATCACAGAAGACGGAACCTATGTTACCGATGAATTCATAACCTACGTTCGTCCTCTTATCCAGGGTGATGTTTCGCCCGTAATGGTTGACGGTATTCCGAGACACCTTTACAGACCGGGCTACGAAGAGCTCTTATAATCTTCGAAACAATGCATAAAGAAACGGAGGCTGAATTAAAGTCAGTCTCCGTTTTTTTATGTATTTCCCAATGAGCTGTGAATCCATTTTCCGCTTTTGAAGCGGAGACTGAAAAATACTGCTCTCAGGCTCCAGTCAGCAAACATTCCTATCCAGACTCCCATAGTCCCAAAGCCAATGACCCTTACGAGAAAAGTTGCAAGCGTAACCCTGCATAACCACATCGTACAGGTCGAAAGAATCATCGAGAATTTCACATCTCCCGCTGCTCTCATCCCATAGGCAATCACAAAAGACGGCGACCATGCCAGCGGTTTTACTATGGTTATCCAGCCCATCATATAAATGCAAAGCGCGGCACTTGCTTCTTCCATACCGGCAAGCGATGTCACAGGCCGTATGATCGCATAAACAAAAAGACAGGAGGCGAGTATTGCAATGTAAGCCCAGACTATCATTTTCTTTATATAATAGATTGCCTCATCCTTTCTTCCGGCTCCGATACACTGACCTACGATTGTCATAAGACCTGTACCTATTGCCACGCCCGCGATTCCGTTTACATTTTCCATGATATTCGTCATGGCCTGCGCTGCAACCGCGGCAGTTCCAAGTGTCGATACCGAAGACTGTATCGCAAGTTTTCCAAACTGAAACATGGAATTTTCTATCCCGTTCGGAATGCCCAGTGAAAGAATCCTTCCGATATTCTTCCTGTCAGGTCTTAGGGCCAGATAATCCCTGACCGAAATCTTCTGATTTTTCCTGTATAAGAGAAGAAGCAGTACTATCGCCGAAAAGATTCTCGAAAAACAGGTTGCAAGTGCGGCACCGAAAACACCCAAGCCGAATCCCCATATCAGAACTGCGTTCCCTATGATATTTACGGAGTTCGAGACAATTGCAACGATCATCGGGAGTCTTGTATTTCCCTGTGCCCTGTAAATCGCACTTCCCGCTGCCGCAAGCGAAACTCCCGGATAAGAAAGCGCCGTCAGGAAGAAATAGATTCCGGAAGCTTCCATTACATCTGGCTCTACACTTCCGAAGATCAGTCTCAAAAGACCGTTCCTGAAAATCAGGCAGATAAGCATTAACAAGACCGATATGACCGTTGATATCATCACCAGCTGTCTTGCCGCTTCCTCTGCCTTTTTGTGATTTTTCTGTCCTATATAATTTGAGCAGATAATTACTCCTCCCGTCGCCATGGCATTAAACGCCTGAACGACGAGATTATTTATCGAATCCACGAGCGAAACTCCCGAAAGAGCTGCCGAACCGACATTACTTACCATCATGCTGTCCGCCATTCCCATTAGGGAATTGAGAAGCTGCTCCGCTATTATCGGAATCATCATCAAAAGCAATGTCTTATTGTTAAACAGATGTTTTTCCTCAGTCATCACACAACAAAATCATCCTTCACCGCAGGATTCATCTCCCATATTCTTAGCTTGCCGTTACCCTTTAAGTAAAAATGTTTTTCATCCTTTACAGGAAAGACCCTGCTGCTGAATACAATTTCTCCTTCGTTAAAGAACATCTCAAGAGAACTCCTGTCTATGAATATTTCGATTTTCCTTAAAGGATTTTCAAAAGACAAAGTCCTTTCTTCCCCAAAGCCTGTATTAAATCGCATTGTCATATGGCTTCTGTCAGCATAAAGCTCGTTTTCGTCACTGTTATATTTAAACCTAAATCCACCCTTGCCGTCCTCATCTGTAAAGAGTCTCAGGCTGAAATCCTCTGAAAGATTTGTAATCTCCATCTTACAGCTTCTCGGCAAAAGTTTCTGTTTATGGTCAATCTGCAAAGCCTTAAGCCTTTCCAGTCCCCTTAAAGGTCTCTGGAGCAGCCGGTTGCCCTCTACCGCAAGCTCTCTGGCAACTGTCATTGTTCCGGACCAGTTTTCCTCATCCGTAGGATAAACTGCATCAGGAAGTCCCATCCAGCCAACAAGTACCGAATGTCTGTCAGAATAATCTCCCTCACAGCATTGTGCTGCGTAAAAATCAAAGCCTTCATCCAAAAATCTGAATCCCATATCAGGAATAAAGGTAAGGCTGTCATAATCCATTCTGCCAACTATGTAACCGTTATGGTTTGTAATCTCTCCATGTCCCGGAAGCTTTATTCCCTGAGGACAGAAAAAAAGAACATCCTTATCTCCTATCCTCTCAATGGAGGGGCATTCCCACATGCTTCCGAATTTTTCAAATCCAGGCACCTTCAGTTCACCCGCAAAATGCCATCTTCCTTCAATATCATTTGATTCATAAAGGATTCCGCAGCCTCTTTTATCCTTAGTCTGTGCCCCAAGAAGAATATAATATTTCTTCTTTTCCGCATTATAGATAATCTTCGGGTCCCTCTGATGCTCCGTATAACCCTCAGAAGGTCCGAATAAAGGCTTCTCCTTCTTCTCTGCTTCCCCACTGTCCTCATCAAGCTTAGCAAGACAGGTATAAGAACACCGGGTCCAGTCTTTATCCCTGTGGTTTCCGGTATAAAAAAGTTCAAGCCTCTCTGCTGTCGGAAGAGCCGTTCCCGAATAAACGCCCTTATTGTCGAATTCCGTATCCGGCTTTAGGAATACACCCTTGTTTTCCCAATAAACCAAATCCACCGAAACAACATGATACCAGTACTTAAGCCCATGAAAGGCTCCCCATGGGCACCACTGGTAGAAAAGATGCCAATAGCCGTCATAATAGACAAAACCATTGGGATCATTTAAAAGTCCGGTTACCGGCTGTGTATGAAAGGTCTGCCGGTAATCGGATTTTTTAATTGAGTCATAAAGACCCCTTATTTCTTCAGGGTCTTTAAGAACTCTGTATTTTTCTTCACGTGTAGGTTCTTTCAAGCTGCTCTACCTCTTTAGCAATCCGATGCTGTCTTTACATCGTCGTAGTCATCACTGTTAGTAAGCAAAACAACAACCATGTCCGAATAACCTGCATCTTTAATCTTTTTCCTGTCAAATTCAAGAAGCTTCTGTCCCTTTTTAACTTCTTCATCCTGCGATACAAAGCAGTTGAATCCGTCTCCCTTCATCTTTACTGTATCAATACCAACGTGAATAAGAAGCTCCATATTTCCGGGTCCGCTTATTCCTACTGCATGCTTAGTATCAATAACTGTCGAGATTTTTCCGTCAAACGGTGCATAAACAACATTGTCATCAGGCTTTATTCCAACGCCAATTCCCAATGCTCCGGAAGAAAAAGCATCATCAGGTATTTCCTCGCTCTTTACAGCCTCGCCCTTTACAGGTGCAGCTACCTCATTTCCGCCTGCACGTATAACAACCGGTGCCTCGTACGCCGGAGCTGATGAAGCCGCAGCAGTAGCTGCCGCCGGTGCTGCCTCTGTCTCTTCCTTCCAGATAACAGTCGTAAGCACAAATGCAATACCACCGGAAATCAGAAGAAGAATTGCATATACTCCGGCATTATTTATTGTAAGAAATCCCGGGATACCTGTAACACCGTAAGCCGTTGCGCCGATTCCCGTCATTGCTCCGAAGATGGAACCGACAGCACCACCAATCATAGCGCATACAAAAGGCTTGAAAAATCTCATATTTACACCGAAGATAGCGGGTTCCGTTATTCCCAGCGCAGCCGACATTGACGAAGGAACTGCTATAACCTTTGTCTTATTTGCCCTTGCCTTGAGACCAACTGCAAGACATGCACCAAACTGTGCGAAGTTTGCAGCTGAAGCTATCGGCATCCAGGTATTAAGACCAACACTCGAAAGCATTCCTGCCTCGATAATATTGTACATATGATGAAGTCCCATTACAACGGTTACGGGATAAACCGCACCCATTATCATCGCTCCGAAGGGATTCCGTACAAGTACCTGCGCGAATGAAAGAACATAAGTCTCAAGTGTTGAGAAAATAGGTCCGATAATCGTAAAGGTAATAAGTGCAGTTGAAAGTACGGTACAAAGCGGTGTAACAAAGAGGTCTATCATTTCAGGTACATGCTTGTGAAGCCACTGCTCTATCTTGCACATCAGGAATACAGCTATTATTACAGGTATAACGTGTCCCTGATAGCCCTGCCTGTTAATCTGCAAAAGAACATAATCCCCGATTTTTATATTTCCGAAAAGATACCACTTCTGAACAACTCCGTCCGCAACTCCAAAGAAAGAGTTTATCGCATCTGCCGAGCCGACATTCCAGCCGTTAAGGAGCGACGAGTGAATCATCGAAAGACCGATGACCGCGCCCAGGAAAATATTTCCTCCGAAAACCCTTGCAGCCGAAATAGCAACAATTACCGGAAGATATGCAAATGCCGTAGCCGATATCATATCAAGGAAAGCGTACCAGTCGCTGTTTGCAAAGCCCAGTCCCTCAATCTTTCCAAGTGCTTCTACAAGTCCCATCATAAGACCTGAAGCCACGATAGCCGGCAGGATTGGAACGAAAACATCTCCCAAAGCCTTGACCATCTGCTTCGGTAATGGCTGCCTTGCTGCGGCTGCCGCCTTGACATCTTCTTTAGTTGCAGCGGTCATTCCCGTTATTGCAAGGAATTCTTCATAAACCTTATTAACCGTACCCGTACCGATTATAAGCTGTAACTGACCGTTGGAATTGAAAAGTCCCTTTACTCCCTCCACGTTTTCAAGAGCCTTCGTATCCACCTTTGAATTATCAGCTATAACGAGTCTCAATCTTGTCGCACAGTGGGCTGCACTGACAATATTATCCCGTCCCCCAAGATGACTGAATATCTCCTCCGCACACTTATGGTAATCCAATGCCATAAAGATTCTCCTTCCTACTCAACAAGTTTTAATTGTTTGAAAGCCTTTGCCAGTCCGTCATCATCTACAGAATCACAGACCAGATCACACAGTTTCTTAAGATTCTCATTACCATTAGCCATACAGACGCTATAGCCGACGGTTTTAATCATTTCGAGGTCATTCATGCTGTCCCCGAAGCCTACGGTATCTCCGATATCGTACCCCAAAGCCTCGGCCACCCTGATAACAGCCCTGCCCTTATCGAACTTTCTGTTTATCAGCTCGCCATTTACACATTTTGTCATTTTTAACGGCACAATCTGCATACAGAACTCGTACTTATCCTGAAGAAGCTTCCTCGCCTCATCAAGCTGTTTATCTTCGGTACACATAATTACGACTTTGTAAACCGGTTGTCCATCATATTCCTTTATATCGTGAATACCCAGATTTGAAGATAGAGCTTTCCTCCAGCGCTCTATTTCGCTATTGCCTTCGTCTGCATTGTCGGCAAAAAATTCTGCGAGATTTGAGTCTCCATAAGCTATGTCTTTAGCTTCCACCGTACAAAATACACCATTCCTATGCAGTACGTCAAGTGCGGTTTTTACGTCATCTTCTTCCATAGGGCAATCATAAATCACTTCATCCCCTATCGTAATATATCCTCCGGCGCAGCCAATCACCCCGTCAAAGCCGTATTTAAGCAGTGGAGCGAGCATTCCCGGATTTCTTCCGGTACAGAGAAAAACCTTATGCCCTATCTCCTGCGCTTTTTTTACGGCTTCCAGCGCACTGTCCGGCGGAACATTGCTTCCGGCACTTGTAAGTGTACCGTCAATATCAAGAAAAATCAGCTTCTTTCCCATAATAAACTCTCCTCTAATAACACCGGTTATTATCTGAATTCTAAAGAATTACTTATATTTACTTACATTTGAAGCGTCGACTGCCTCAAAGGGAACCAGCACATATTTTCCATCCTTCGTTCCGCCTTCGATAGAAGAAATCTTTCCGTTATCCGAAAGTACCTTCGCTGCCTTAATCGCTCCCTTTGCCTGCCCTTCCGCATTCTGAAATGCTGTAAATCCCATTTCCCCACTCTCAATAGAAGCACAGCCGTCAGAGGTTGCATCAACTCCGCACACAGGAACTGTTGAAGGGTCCACACCATTTGCCTTCAAGGCCTCGACAACGCCGAGTGCCATTGTATCATTATTGCAGAAAATAGCATCATAGGGCTGACCAGTTCTGAAAAAGATAGCCATCTTTTCTGCCGCTTCCGTATCCGACCAGTTAGCATAATCCTTAAATACGACATTTACATTACAGCCGTTATCTGTCAAGGTATGTCTGACTGCATTTGTACGGCCTATCGTTGCCGAATGTCCCTTCTCACCCATCATGATTATAACATTCATTGACGAGGGATTACCCAGCTTTTTTAATGCCCATTCAGCCTGAAGCGCACCTGCATCCTCCTCCGAGGAGCCTGCATAGACATACTTATCCTTTTCAAGATATTCCTCGTCGGGCTGATTATTGACATAAATTACCGGCAGATCTCCTGCTGCAACCTCCATCTGCAAAGCAGTTGAAGCATCAACAAGTCTTACAATAACAGCACTATAGCCGTTTGCTGCCGCCTTCGAAATGTCCGCTGTCTGTTGTTCAAGCGAATTTCCGCAAAATGAAACATCAAGCGTAACGCCCTCTTCAGCCGCCGCTGATGTCATTCCGTCAACCAGCATTTTTCTGAAGGTATCGTCTTCATCGTTCATTGAAAGAAGGAATTTTTTCCCTCCGGATGACGCTGCTGTTATATTTCCACAGCCTGAAAGGAGCATCAGAGCCATTGCAGAAGTAAGAGTAACGGCAAATATTTTCCTAAATAATTTCCTCATTGTCATGCCTCCTCATACCTTAAACTTGCGGACAAACGACTCCAGTGTATCCGCTGTTTCCGAAAGTTCCTTCGCATTATCTGCAACATTCTGGCTGCTGCTTCTTATATTCCTCGCCTGTTCAACCATATTTTCTGAAGTTGCCATGATTTCATCCGCGCTTGCAGCCTGTTCCTCGGAAATTGCAGCTACATTTGTAGCCACGTCATTTACTCTCTCGAAGTCCTCCTGCATTCTCTTGATGAGCATATCCGAAGTCTGGATATTGTTATAAATATTGTCAAAGGTCTGAACTGCCATTGCTATTCTTCCGCTGTTATTCTGTATGCTCTCAGCGTTAGAATTGGACTGCTCCACAACTCCCTCAATCATTCTTCTGATTTCTTCAACAAGTTCGGCAATGTTCTGGGTATTTTCAGAGCTTGTCTGTGCAAGCTTTCCTATCTCCGTTGCAACAACCGCAAATCCCTTTCCGGCTTCTCCTGCCCTCGCTGCCTCGATGGATGCATTAAGCGAAAGCAGATTGGTTTCCTCAGAAATATTGGCTATGAGTCCCACAATATTCGTAATCTTATCCGAAGCCTCTCCAACCTTTCCGATTGACTCAACAAGCTTATTATTCGAAGCAAGTATACCGTCCATTGCACCGGAAAGCTGTTCCATCTCATCCTTGCCTCTGCTTGAGATTTCAACCGTCTCATGCATACTCTTGCCGGCCTTATCCGAATTATCCTTTGTATCAGCAACGACATTCGCAAGAATGGTAGCGTTTTCCGCAATATCGTTTACGGCAACAGCCAGCTGATTAACCGTATCATTCAACTGCTGCATTGCTTCCGCAGAGCTCGAAGCTGCTTCTGACATATTTTCAGAAACCTCGTTGCTCTTTTCCGATTCGTCCTTCAATTTATCAGCTTCTTCTGCAATACTGGACATCATGCTGCGCATTTTACCGGCAAATTCACCTACCTTATCTCCCATCACTCCGATTTCGTCATTACCTGAGTCCTTAACCTCAATGGTGAAATCGCCTGAAGTCATTTCCATAATGTAATGGCTGATATTTGAAATAGGTGCAACCACCCTGTTAATAACTATACAGGTAATAACAATTATGACTGCAACAGCAATTATTCCTATGAGTATCATCATATTTCCCAAAGATCTTACATTTGACATAAATGCATTCGTTGAGATATATGAAACGAGTATCCAGTCTGTACCGCTTACCTTCTGGGCAGCAACTTCATAATCCGCGATTTCTTCCGTCGAATAATTCCTCGCAAGGAGCTTTTTTGATATACCCGAAAGAAGACTATTGCTGTTTTCAGGTGACAATTCCGTC
>CAJOPI010000308.1 GCA_905236275.1 uncultured Lachnospiraceae bacterium
AGTATCCATAACAGCTATCTTATAATCCTTTACCACATATGAATTATAAGCCATACCCTCAGGTACCACATACTGACCTTCAAAAAGGTCTATCTGATGATCATTCACCCCAACATAAATAATATCATCCGTAACCCGCATTTTTGCTACCTCCCATTTTTCAATTTCCTATATAGTACCATATTTACTATATTATTACAATAAAAGTTTTGTTAATAAAATAAATAAAAAAACCCCCGGGATAACAGGATTATTTCCTGTATCCCGGGGAAAAGGTTCTTAGTTTATAGGGCTGTTACCTGTATCATCAGTCGCTTGAAAGCTGTCTTGACTTCTTTACGGTGATGTTTACATTGTAGCATTCAAAGATATTGTCAACACGGTTCTTATCCTTCTGAGAATTTCTTGTAATAGCAGAAACGATAGGAACGATGATAAGTCCTGCGATCATAGCGGCTGCACCGGCTACGATGGGTGACAGTGAATCGATAAACAGGCTGCCTACAGTGATGCCGACTCCGCATAAGAAGCTAACCCATACAGCGGGTCTTGTAACCTTCTTCCAGTATAAGCCGTAAAGGAAAGGTGCCAGGAATGAACCGGCAAGTGCACCCCATGAAATGCCCATGAGCTGTGCGATGGCTGTAGGAGGATCAAGTGCGATAACAACTGAAACCACTACGAAGAATACGATCATTATTCTCATGATAAGGAGCTGCTTCTTCTGATCCATATTCTTTATTACATTGTCCTTTAACAGGTCAAGTGTAAGTGTTGAGCTTGATGTAAGAACCAGTGCGGAAAGTGTTGACATGGATGCTGAAAGTACAAGCACTACTACAACACCGATCAGGATGTCCGAAAGCGAATTCTGCAGCATAGCGGGTACGATACCGTCATATGCAACAGCACCGGTCTCAGCATTGATAAAGCTTGCGCCCTCTCCGCCGAATAATCTTCCGAAACCGCCCATGAAATATGAGCCGCCGCCGATGATGATAGCGAAAAATGTAGATACGATAGTACCGGTTTTGATAGACTTTTCATCCTTGATGGCATAGAACTTCTGAACCATCTGAGGAAGTCCCCATGTACCGAGAGATGTAAGGACAACTACGCTCAAGAGTGCGAAAGGATCAGGTCCGAAGAACGATGCAAATACGCCGGGCTGCTCAACTGTCTCTGCAGACTGGACATTTGCAAGAGACTTGATCGCCTCGGTAAATCCGCCCTGTCCTGCAAGGACGCTGGCGATAACCGCTATGATACCAACCAGCATGATCATACCCTGTATGAAATCATTCATACTTGAAGCCATGTATCCGCCGAGGATAACATATACACCGGTAAGAACTGCCATGCCGATAACTACTGCTGCATAAGGGATATCAAAGGCAAGTGCAAAAAGTTTTGAAAGTCCGTTATAAACAGATGCTGTATAAGGAATAAGGAAAACGAATGCAATGGCTGAAGCTGCAATCTTTAAAGCCTTGCTGTCGTATCTCTTTCCAAAGAAATCAGGCATTGTGGATGAGTGAAGGTGATTGGTCATAACTCTTGTCCTACGGCCAAGGATTACCCATGCAAGCATGGAGCCGATAAGAGCATTTCCTAAACCTATCCATGTGGATGCTATACCGAATTTCCATCCGAACTGTCCTGCGTATCCTACGAAAATAACTGCCGAGAAATAAGATGTTCCGAAAGAGAATGCAGCCATCCAGGGGCCTACCTTTCTTCCGCCGAGTACGAAATCATCTACTCCGGTTACCTTTTTCTTTGCATTTACGCCTACCAGGATCATGACTAAAAAGAAAATAACAAGAATCAGTATTTTTACTACCATAATGCATTCCTGCTGTCTGCCAGCAGCCTCCTTGTGCGATATTGCTTTATTGGTTTAAAGCGTTGTGCTTTAAAGCGTTAAAGTGATGATAACATCTTTTGAAACATTTGTCAACATTTTTTTTGAAGCAATTTAACCTTGACAATAAAGTGTATGTATATAATAATATAGTAAGAATTCCGAAATTAATCTTATTTTTTTTAGGAGGCACCATGGCAGAATTACTCATGAAGCAAAAGGCACTCTCTATCAGAGAGAGCTATGAAGTATATAGCGGAAACAATCTTAAATACATCATGCAGAGGAGAAAACTCCTGACTTCTAAGCCTGCATACGACATCTTTATAGAAAGCGGTGTTGTGGCTACTGCCGAGGTTACAAGCACTGCTGCCCC
>CAJOPI010000309.1 GCA_905236275.1 uncultured Lachnospiraceae bacterium
GGCTGACTGACATGATGTCTGGCACTCGCCGCATCCGCCTGTCTTCATGCTCTTCTTGTAATCTCTGGTGTTTAATGTCTTAATATGCTTCATATCAAAATTCCTCCTTAAATTCATCTGCTTTCCTGCAGATATTTCTCTGCACACGTGTAAATATTATATCATGTAATGAGCATTCTGAAAAGGAAAAATTCAGCCTTCCTCTTCTTCAGCACTATGGAGTCCGGAAAGATCGATATAAACCCTGCCCACACGCTTTTTGCTGGCTTCCAATACCTCGAATCTTATTCCGTCCTCGGTCTGAACCTTGTCACCTGCTACCGGCAGATGATCCAAAAGACCTATCATATAGCCGCCGATAGAATCATAATCCTCGGAAACAAGCTCAGTTCCCAGCACATCATTCAGGTCATCGAGCTTGACACTTCCGTCAACATCATACTCGTGCTCATTTATCGAATGGATAAGGTCGATCTCGTCCTCATCATATTCATCCCGAATCTCACCCACGATTTCTTCTATGAGGTCTTCTATCGTGACAATACCTACCGACGCTCCGTATTCATTCAGCACGATTGCCATCGTTACAGAATTCTTCCGCATCTCAAAAAGGAGCTCCGAGGTCTTTTTAAGCTCATAGGTAAAGTAACCATCCCTCATGAGTTCACGAACCTTGAAGGTCTCCTTGTCGGCAAGGAAAACATCCTTCATATTGAGGACTCCGATAACATTGTCAGTATCCTCGGCATAGACAGGAAGCCTTGTAAAGCGGTCCCTCGCGAAAATCTCCGCAACATGTTCATAATCAGAGCTTATATCTATTTCCGTAACGTCAATCCTTGGTGTCATCACATCGCGGACCCTGCTGTCTCCAAAGTCGAAAACGTTCTTGATCATTGTCCGCTCGCCCGATTCTATGACACCATCCTCATGACCCACATCCACGATCGTTCTGAGTTCATCTTCCGATATCGACTTATCTGCTTTACTTAAGTCAATCCTTAAGATAAAGAGAATCGCCTTGGAAATCGCATTTATCACCCATACCACAGGTGTAAAGAGCATTGTCAGAAAGCCGAATATCCCCGCAACCGCAAGTGCTATGGGTTCAGCGTAAGCCGTCGCAATATTTTTAGGCGTTATTTCACCGACTATCAGAACAACCAGCGTAACTATCGCCGTCATGATTCCTACGGGAATGCTTATCCTCATGGCAAGAATGGTCGCAAGTGACGAAGCAGCTATATTCACGATATTATTGCCCACAAGCACCGCCGAAAGAACCTTCGGCCAGTTATCAAGGAGCTTTAAGAGCCTTTTAGCCCTTTTATTTCCATTATCCGCAAGGGAACGGATTTTTATCCTGTTTGCTGTTGCAAGAGCCGTCTCCGATGCCGAAAAAAATCCCGATAAAAGCAGTAAAACTACAAGTGCCGCCCAGCCGGTCACATCATCCACTTTTTTGATTCCTCCAAGAAAAAAATTATCTTACTTCAAGCCTTGTATTCTTCGTCAGTTCATCAGCCGTTACGACGCTAAGCGCATCGATTATCCCTGACGCAAAAGAAGCACTGCCGACAGAAGCATATTTAGCCTCTGACATCTGACCCGCGGTACTGTAAGCCGAAACCGCAGTAACTATAGCCTCAAAAGGATTCGTAATGTCCGAAACCGCAAGAAATGCCGCAACGACACCGCTGAGCGCTGCACCATTCCCCGAAATTCTCCTCATCATCGGAATATCATTGAAAATCCTCGCCTGACTCGCCCTGCATACGATCCTGTCTTCGCTTCCTGTCATAACCACGCCCGTCTGATACCTGTCCGAAAGAACCTGCAGTTCGTCAAAATCAAGTGTAGCCCCGTTTTCAAGCTCTATCCCAAGCATAGCCGCAAGGTCAGCCTCGTTACCTCTGATACAGCTGACTGCAACGTTGCTTAAAATCTCATTTACTATCTCTTTTCTGAAGCTTGAAAAGCCTGCCCCGTCAGGATCGAGCACAACAGGTGCTCCCATCTCGTTCGCACGTCTTCCCGCAACGATCATGGAATCTGCAAGAGACTCCGTAAGCGTTCCCACATTCAGCATCAACGCCCTTGACTTAGCCGTAATGTCCGCAGCTTCCTGCGGAGCATTCGTTCCGACAGCAACTGCTCCCAGCCCCATCAGAGTATTTATAACATAATTAACCGTTACTTGATTAGTGATACAGTGAACAATCGGTCTCTGCGCCCTTATCTCATCAAGTAATCCTTCCTGCATTTTAATATTTCCTCCTGAAAATTAATTTCGCCTCCGCAGACGGTTCAAAAAATCATTATCTGCAGACAGTCAGAAATTATTATACCGCAAACATATCAAATATGCAAAATACAAAAAAACGGCTTGAAGTATGTAAATCCTCGTAATCTACATACCCCAAGCCGCTTTACGTATTCTCTATGAAATTGAGAAAGCCGGTTGTAGATATAGCAAACGTCATTGACGTTTGCTATATCTACAACGTTACTTTTAAATCGAATCCGTAAAACGCTTCAACCACTCCTGACCTTCTTCCGTCTGCTTATATACTCCGGCGTCCTCCAGAACCCTGCTGAACACAAGACCTATCTCATCCTTCAGGATTCCGTCAATATTCTGCTCATTAATATCCTCATATTTCCTGCTGAACTCCTCTACCCAGTCTGCATGCTTCTCCAAAAGCTCGTCAGAACGGATATCCTTTCCATCAAGAATGGCAGTTTTCAGCTTCGCCATTTCATCCTTAAGCCTTGACGGAAGTACTGCAAGTCCCATAACCTCAATGAGTCCGATGTTTTCCTTCTTGATGTGGTGCAGCTCGCTATGCGGATGATAAAGTCCCAGCGGACACTCATCCGTCGTGATATTATTTCTGAGCGTAAGGTCTATCTCATACTTATCACCGCGCATCCTTACGATAGGCGTTATAGTATTGTGCGGCACTCCGTCTGTTTCCGCAAAGATGAAAGCCTCCTCGTCCGTATAGGCTCTCCATTTATTAAGAATCTTATCCGAGAGGGTTATAAGCTCTGTACTGTCGGTTCCCCTGAGTCTGATAACGCTCAGAGGCCATTTGATAACGCCGCACTCCACATCCTCATATCCCTCGATGGTAAAGGTTCTCGAATACTCAGCCCTTGCCATCGGGAACTCATAATTTCCGCCCTGGAAATGATCATGCGAAAGTATCGAGCCTCCGACTATAGGCAGATCGGCATTCGAACCGATGGTATAGTGAGGGAAAAGCTTAACAAAGTCAAAAAGCTTCTCGAAAGCCTCCCTGTCAATCTTCATGGGGATGTGCTCTTTATTAAAAACTATGCAGTGCTCATTGTAGTAGACATAGGGCGAATACTGCAGATAAAACTGCCTGTTGGCGATAGTTATCGGGATAAGCCTGTGGTTTTCCCTTGCAGGATGATTTATGCGTCCTGCATAGCCTTCATTTTCCAAACATAGCTGACATTTGGGATAAGCATTCTGCGGTGCATTTTTAGCAGCCGCGATAGCCCTCGGATCTTTCTCCGGCTTACTTAAGTTTATCGTAATGTCAAGGTCTCCGTATTCCGTAGGTGTAACCCACTTCATATCCTTTTTGATCCTGTAGCGGCGGATATAGTCCGTATCCTGACTGAATTTATAGAACCAGTCCGTAGCCTTTTTCGGGTCTTCTTCATAAAGCCTTCTGAATTCGCGTCTTACTTCGGAAGGACGCGGAAGAAGGCAGTTCATTATTTTCGTGTCGAAAAGATCTCTCGCAACCGGTCCGTTATCCTCGATAATATGCTTTTCATAGGCAAAATCAAGAATCTCCGACAATATTTTTTCAAGGTCACTGCAGTTCGTATTCTCTACGTCCTCGTAGCTGTCAAGTCCCAGACAGTCAAGTATGAGATTTCTCGAATAAACCTCATCGTCCTCCGTTATCAGACCCGTTAATCTTCCATAGCCTAAAAGGTTCTTTATAGTCTGGTTTATATTAAATGACATAAATTACGTCCTTTCCTTCCTCAGTCAATTCTGCCTGCTCCGTCGCCTGCATCAGCAATGTAGAACTCACAATCAAGACCTGTACGCTCTTTATAATTTTTGCTTATGATCTCCTTAAACTCATCAACCCTGTCGCTCTTTACAATGCTGACTGTGCAGCCTCCGAAGCCGCCTCCGGTCATTCTTGAACCGATAACTCCCTCTATCTTCCATGCTTCCTCTGCGAGTACATCAA
>CAJOPI010000310.1 GCA_905236275.1 uncultured Lachnospiraceae bacterium
AGTAACAGAATGAACAAAAAAGGTTTATCTATCCTTCTTGCGCTCTCAATGGTATTCTCACTTAATACCGTTGCATTCGCAGAGGAAACAGTGACAGAGGAAGCAGTTGTTACACAGGCAACAGAGGAAGATGTTGAAGTTACACAGTCGATGGACTATAATACTTGGGAACAGAGTAAGAATGTGTTTAGGAAACAGACATCTTTCGCAGAGGACGGCTCTGCTGTAGTGTCCGGTACGAATTTATTGCTTTATTCTGGGGAACCAACAGAAGTAGGGACTCCATCTATTTATAGCGGAACTCCGGGTGTAGTATATTTCAATGGCAAGAAGGTTAAGGCTTCTGATCTTAGACTTTCGGTGGTTGATAAGACGACTGGCTATGGTGTAGCTGTAAAGGCTATTAAGACCAGTGCTAAGAAGGATACAACAAAAGAGTTCACCTTTACATTAAAGTCAATCGGTGCTGCTAAAGATGTTTTCAAAATTGGTGAATGGGGAGTTACACAGAAGGAAGCTAAGGATGCAATCAAGAGTCTAAAGGCAAGCTTCAAGAGTGCAAAGAGCCAGTCATTTACCGGTTACATCGCACCTTCGTTCATCAATGGTTCAATAAGTGCAGATGCTCTCAAGACCCTGAAGAAGGCAAACAAGACACTTTCGAGTGCAGGACTTTCAGAATTAATGGATTCTTATGGAATTGATGGTGAAGGATGGTCAAATGCTATGGTTTACATAAAGACCAAGAATGGCTCTGTTAAGAAGGTACAACTTGTATATCTTTCATATACAGATGTAAAGAGTAAGACTTCTCCTTCAGGAGAGGTTTACAAGCTTAAAGTTAAGACAACAACTCTTAAGAAGAACAGGGATTACACGATTGATGGAACTTCAATCAAGTTTGATAATCTTGATACCTACTCAGCAGCAGGTTCTATCAAGGCTAAGTAATACCTGAATAAATCAAGCAATAAAAGAACAGATCAATGTTCACATTTCAATAAAAAAGCGGTTTCGGTGGGTCTACCGGAACCGCTTTTTTCAGTCCCAAGGGCATCAGTCATGTGAGCATCCCGAAAGGTGTGAACAGGAGAATCTTAATTGCACAAAATTCAGGACAAAAGACGATTTAATACCCTTTTTATAAATTAGCATATATAATATAAAGTCGGGAAGATTTTTAGATGTGCAAGGAAGATTAGGATGAGTAATAGAGAAAACAACAAGATATCGGTTTTAACAAAGGTTTTCTTTATGGGTATGGGGATTATTACGCTTTTTTTCGTTCTTTTGTCAACGGGGGAGCTTCTGTCAAGAAATGCTCCCGGCAAGCGGGTAGTTCTGAACGATAAGTGGGATGTAACTATAAACGGTGACGTGCATAGAAATATAGACCTTGAAAGCTTCAGATTCGTGGATCTGAAACGGGGCGATGACATCAGGCTCAGAACCAAGGGTATATCCACAGATATCCAGGCGACAGTGCTGCTTTTGTCGATAAAAAACTGTGCGGTAACGGTAAGGCAAAACGGGGAAACAGTCTACGCTTACGGGATGGAGCTATATCAGTCAAGAAGAATGACGGGAAGCGGATATCACCGGGTAAACCTTTATGATCTGAATGAAAAAGATACTGTTGAAATAGAACTGACAGTTGGAGATGATAATGCTTTTTCGGCAATAGCTTCGCCTGAGATAAGGGATGGAAAGACCATTTCCTATGAAATGACGGAGGAACTGCTGGTTCCCGGTGCACTGGCGAACTTCTTCGTGGTATTCGGAATCAGTCTGGTATTCGTTGCCTTATTCCTCGCATTTATTAATGCACTTGATGCGGTATACCTCTTTAAGATATTCTGTATAGCCCTGTTTTCAATCTGTGCAGGCTTCTGGATATTTACCGCTTCGGGAACGGCGTGCTTTTATACCACGAACTATTCGGGAAAATCCTTTGTTGAGTATTTTTCGCTCTTCGCAATGCCGCTGCTGATACTCGGCTATCAGATGGATTCGAACCTGATCGCCCCGGTTTCAAAGCTGAGGAAGCGGATATATCTGGGACTCTGGATGTTCGATGCCTTGTTTATCATCATAGTATATTTCAATCATGTTATGAGGATTGCAAATATCGTCAGGTTCCTGATGGCAGACCATATAATCTCGACAGTTGTGCTTGTCATGATAGTGGCAGCCCAGATTTATGACCTGATAAAAGGAAAGTCCGGGAATTACATTACGGTATCCGGAGTTCTGGCGCTGGCGCTTGCCGGGATATTCGAGGTGGCGAGATACAATTTTTCCAGATATTTTTTTGGAAAAGAGGTAAATTATAAGTTCAGCATAATCTTTGCGGCAGGACTGATTTTCGTATGGTCGCTTATAATTGACCATGTAAGGAGTGCGCTGATTTCCATGAAGGACAGCGCAAGGATGGAAATCATCGAAAAGATGGCCTATACCGATGCGCTGACAGCCATAAGCAACAGGCTTGCGGCGGAAAGACGCTATAAAATGCTTGATGCCGAGAAGATTCCCTATTGCATAATAGAATTTGACCTGAACGGACTGAAAAGGATAAATGATGCCTATGGTCATGATGAAGGCGATAATTATATAAGGGGATTTGCAAATGCACTCTCCAATATCTTTGCCGATTCCGGAATGGTGAGCCGTATTGGCGGAGACGAATTCGCGGTGATAGTTGACAGAAGCGAGGTACTTCTTCCGGTCAACCTCGAAATGAAGCTCAGAGAGCTGAAGGAGCTTATCGGCAGGCTTAACGAATGGCATGAGAACTGGAATCTCAGCGCAGCCTATGGATACTGCTTCCACAATGAAGAAGGTGTCATGAACGTGAATGATGCCTTCAAGAAGGCAGATGAGCGCATGTACGAGATGAAGAAGGGAATGAAAAAAGCCGGCAAAAAGAAGAACGGTAAAAAGAAGAATAAGGACAAATAGCAGAAGCGGGCATAAGCCCTTAGTCTTTTAAATACAAGTTAAGAAAATCCCCGGATTGTGCGGATAATCATACTTTTTCATGATTTGTTCGCAGAAAATTCATTTTCTTTCGACTAAAAAACCAACTTTTCAATAAAAAACATACCGTATTTGTAAAAAAAGTATAAAAAAATAAACTTTTTAGGGATTTATCTCAATTTACTTAAATACAAATATGGATTATTATTTGTATTGTAAGGAACAGGGAACCGAAAAACAACTTCAAAAACGGTTCCGTAACATATCATAGGGAGGTTACAGAAATGAAAAGAAAGTTACTTGCAATGATTATGACGGTTACAATGACCGGAGCACTTCTCGCAGGATGCGGCTCATCTTCGAGCACAGCAGAGACACCGGCAGCAAGTGAGCCCGCAGCAGCAAGCGAAGCAGCACCCGCTTCGAGCGAGGCAGCACCTGCAGCAAGCGAAGAGGCAGCAGCTTCAACAGAGACAGCTGAGACAGCTCCTGCATCAGGCGAGACCATCAAGGTTGGTATCATCAACAACGACCCTAACGAGTCCGGTTATCGTACAGCTAACGATAAGGATCTGAAGTCATTCTTCACAGCAGAGAACGGCTACGAGGCTTCATTCGCATACAGCCTTAAGAACGACGAGCAGATCACAGCAGCTCAGAAGTTCATCCAGGACGGAGTTGACTACCTTCTTCTTTCAGCAGCTGATACAGCAGGCTGGGATACAGTTCTTCAGGATGCACAGGATGCAGGTATCCACGTACTTCTTTTCGACCGTACAATAGATGCAGATGAGAGCCTTTACGATGCTTCAGTTGTATCTGACATGGCTAAGGAAGGCGAGACAGCAGTAGCATGGCTTGAGAACCAGAAACTTGATGAGTACAACATCATCCACCTTCAGGGTGTAATGGGTTCAGCAGCTCAGCAGGGACGTACAGGCGCTCTTGATACAAAGGTCGGCGAGAACGACAACTGGAAACTCGTTACACAGCAGACAGCAGAGTGGAACGCTGAGAAGGCTCAGCAGATCGTTCAGTCAGTTATCGACTCAGGTGAGAAGTTCAACGTTATCTACGCTGAGAACGACGATATGGCTAAGGGAGCTGTAGCAGCTCTTGACAAGGCAAACATCTCACATGGTGTTGGCAAAGACGTTATTGTTATGGGCTTTGACTGCAACAAGTGGGCACTTGAAGAGCTCCTTGCTCAGAACTGGAACTATGACGGACAGTGCAATCCTTTCCAGGCTACATACCTTGACGAAGCTATCAAGACCATCGAGGCAGGCGGAACAGTTGATCCCAAGGTTATCATTATGGAAGAGAAGGGCTTCGACGCTTCAGAAATCACACAGGAAGATGTTGACAGCTACGGCATCTGATTTATAAGAGCAACCATTTATGAAAAGCGCGGTGCTGCGAGATAGAGCCGTTGTACCGCGCTATCTTTATAGCTTTTTGCAGAAAATTTAGAAGAGGATGAAGTTATGAATGAAGAAATTTTACTTGAAATGAAAGACATCCATAAAAGATTTCCGGGTGTCTATGCGCTGAACTCAGTAGATTTCTCACTCAGAAAGGGAGAAGTACATGCTCTTATGGGGGAGAACGGAGCCGGTAAATCGACACTTATCAAGGTTCTGACCGGTGTATATACGAAGGACGAAGGCGAAATCCGCATGAGCGGAAACAGCGAGGCACTCGATATCCGTTCGCCTCAGGATGCACAGAAGTATGGCATAAGTACTGTTTATCAGGAAATTACACTCTGCCCGAACCTTTCCGTTGCGGAGAATATTTATATCGGAAGAGGCAGCGGTGCAGTACAGAACTGGAAAGAAATGAATGAGGGTGCGGATAAGATTCTTAAATCCCTTGACATCCCCGCACGTGCAACCCAGCAGTTAGGAAGCTGTTCGCTGGCAGTACAGCAGATGGTTGCAATTGCAAGAGCTGTTGATCAGGAATGTAAGGTTCTGATCCTTGATGAGCCTACATCTTCACTTGATGAAGAAGAGGTAGAGAAGCTCTTCGGACTGATGCGTGACTTAAAGAGCCGCGGCGTTGGTATTATCTTTGTAACACACTTCTTAGACCAGGTATATGAAATCTGCGACAGGATTACGGTTCTTCGTGATGGTAAACTCGTTGGAGCTTATGATATAGCAAATCTTCCGAGAGTACAGCTCGTATCGAAGATGCTTGGTAAAGATATGGACGACCTTTCAGATATCAAAGGTTCGGCAGAAACTTATAAGGCTGAAAGCAATATGCCTCCTGTATATGAAGCAGAGGGTCTTCAGTCAAATGCAGGAATCAAGCCGTTTAACTTCCATGTAAACAAGGGAGAGATTACAGGCTTTACCGGACTCTTAGGTTCAGGACGAAGCGAATGCGTTCGTGCAATCTTCGGAGCTGACAGGGTTATCGGCGGTAAGGTAAAGAAGAACGGCAAGGAAGTTACTATAAAGAATTCCTATCAGGCTATGAAAAATGGTATCGCTTACCTCCCTGAAGACAGAAAGAGGGACGGAATTATCGGCGATCTTTCTATAAGAGACAATATCATACTCGCCCTGCAGGTAATGAGAGGCTTCTTCAAGCCCATGAGCAAGGCAGAGGCACAGAAGTTTGCAGATGACTACATCAAGCTTCTCGATATAAAGACACCTAATGCTGACAAGCCTATCGGCGAGCTTTCAGGTGGTAACCAGCAGAAATGTATCCTTGCAAGATGGCTCCTTATGAACCCGGAATACTTGATTCTTGATGAGCCAACACGAGGAATTGACATAGGAACAAAGACGGATATCCAGAAGCTTGCGCTGAAGCTTGCTTCAGAAGGTATGAGTATAACGTTCATTTCCTCCGAGATCGAGGAAATGCTCAGAACCTGCTCCAGAATGATAGTTATGCGTGACAGACGTGTTGTTGGTGAGCTTTCCGGCAATGAACTTACGCAGAATACTATAATGAGCACTATTGCAGGAGGAAGTGAAAAATGACTAACTTGAAAAAAATAGTGGGAAAGCAGATATTTATCCCGATTGCGGCTCTGCTTATACTGATTTTGTTTAATCTTTGTGCAGACCCTTCTTTCTTTAAGATAACGCTTGGAACAAACAGCGCAGGTAATCCGGTTCTTTCAGGATATCTTGTAACGATACTTGATTATGGCTCAGAGCTTGCAATCCTTGCAATCGGTATGACGCTCGTTACTGCAGCATCAGGCGGACAGGATATTTCAGTCGGAGCTACACTTGCTATCGCAGGAAGCGCAATGCTTAAGGTCCTCTGCGGCGGTGCTACTTCTGCATCGGTTATGCAGGCACCCGTTATAGTTGCTCTTCTTGTTGGATGTATTGCAGCAATGCTTGCAGGTGCTTTCAACGGAGCTCTGGTTGCTTACTTCAGGATTCAGCCGATGGTTGCTACACTTATCCTTTACACAGCAGGACGTTCCATCGCTGCATGGATAAATAACAACGAGCTTCCTATCATTTCTGACTCTGCATTTACGGTATACGGCGGATTTATCCCGGGTATTCCGATTCCTACACCTTTCTTCATCGCAGCATTGTGCGTACTTGCTGCATGGTGCCTGCTTAAGTTCACGACTATCGGACTTTACACACAGGCTGTAGGTATCAACGAGAACTCGGCAAGACTCAACGGTATCAACCCTGAGTTCATCAAGTTCCTCTCATTCGTTATTCTTGGTGTATGCGTTGCAGTTGCAGCGCTTATCAAGATAAGCAGACTTTCGACAATCAACTATTCAGTTATAGCTAAGGATATCGAAATGGATGCGATCCTTGCGGTTGCTCTCGGAGGAAACGCTCTCGGCGGTGGTAAGTTCAACCTCTGGGCTTCGATACTGGGCGCTTATGTTATCCAGTTCCTTACTACAACACTTTACAAATTCAATGTACAGTCAGATGCACTTCCGGCTTATAAGGCTGTAGTTGTTATCGCACTTGTTGTATTCAGTGCACCCACAGTACGCGCTAAACTGACCGAATTGTCAAAAAAAAAATCGCGTAGTGTCCAATTAGCCGGAAAGGAGGCAGCTTAAGAGATGGATAATTCAAAAAAGACAGCAGGAAACCTCGGATTTCTCGCTAAGACAAGTGATACAACACTTCTTCTTTCGATAACGATAATAGTTTTCTTCCTTATGTATTTAGGGGCTATGATTTTTCAGGGAGCCGGTTTCTTAAAGGCTCAGACCTTTTTCAACATACTCAATGCCAATGCAGCTCTTATCGTAGGCTCGGTTGGAATGAGTATCGTAATGATAACAGGCGGAATTGATATTTCAATCGGTGGTGTGGTTGCTCTCGTATGTATGAGCTGCGCGGTTCTTCTCGATAAGCAGGGCGGTAACGTTCCTATGGCAGTTCTCCTTGCAATCGCAATCGGACTTGCTTACGGAGTGGTTCAGGGTTATCTTGTAGCATTCCTTGATATCCAGCCCTTCATCGTATCCCTCGCAGGTATGTTCTTTGCAAGAGGTATGACGACTATCGTAAACACAGAGCCTTTCAACGTAGCAAATGAGCAGTTTGTAGCATTGAAGAATACACGTATAAAGATACCGTTTTTAGGTTCGGTAAACAAAAAGGGAGTATTTGTACCGGCATATATAGAGATAGGTGTTGTGATAGCCCTTCTCGTAGTAGTTCTTTTCTTCATGATTCTTCGCTGGTCGAAGCTTGGCCGCTGGTTCTACGCAGTAGGCGGAAACAGGACAAGCGCGCTGATGCTTGGTATCAACGTAAAGATGACAAGATTTTATGCACACCTTATCTGCAGCACACTCGCAGGTATCAGCGGATTTGTTTACTTCCTGCATGTAGGTTCCGGCTCGGCATCACATGCTACAGGTATGGAGATGAACGCGATTGCTTCATCAATCATCGGCGGAACAATGCTGACAGGTGGTGTTGGTAACATCATCGGAACACTCTTCGGAGTACTTTCACTCAGCACCATTCAGAACATCGTTTCATCGGCAGGTCTCGATCAGGCATGGTGGACAGGAATCACAATCGCAGCTATGCTCTGCCTCTTCCTTGTAATCCAGAGCGTGATCATGAGCGCAAAGAAGAAAGCACTTCAGGCTTAAATTAAATGATGTCAGGGTAAAAAGTCATCATAGAAATTCATTAATAAAACAGTCAGTGTGGAAGAAATTCTGCGTTGGCTGTTTTTTTAGAAAAAAATCAGAAAAAGTTAAGATTATTTGTATGGATTTAGAAGCTATGGACTTTGATAATGATAATAAGGAAACTTTTGACCTTAACATCATTTAATGCGGTCAAACGCTTATAAGGCAGACAGAATGGAGGTGCTTGCAGGTGTATACGTTTACGGATGACTGCCTGATAGGGCATGAGACGATTGATAATGAACACAGACACTTGTTTGCGATGGTGAATGAGGCGGCTGAAGCTGCGGAAAACCCGGATTCGAATTTTGAGGAGCTTTTATCCGGCTTTTTGCGTGAGCTGTCGGAGTATGCTTCTTATCATTTTGAGCATGAAGAGAATTATATGAAGGAAATCAATGACCCTGAGCTGCCGCTGCAGCAGATAGAGCATAACGGCTTTATAAGGCTTATCAAGAGAGAGTCGTTGAATGAGATAAACAGGGAGAACGCGCGTAAGAGGTTCGAGGACCTGCTCGGGTTCGGCGAGAAATGGCTTTATCATCATATCAAAGGCTCCGATGCCCTGATCGGTACGGGAAGGCGGACGGGCTTAAGTCTCTTTGAGGTTCCCATGACTTTTTCGGACAAGTATCTCACGAATATTGATTTCGTGGATAAGGGGAACAGGCGGATTTTTGAAAAGATTCAGGCGATAAGCGAGACAACCGGAATTTTAGGAACTGACGAGCATCTCTCGGAGGTTATGAAGGAGCTTCTGGAGCTCAAAAAGATGACGGCGGAGCATTTTACCGCAATAGAGAATTATCTGAGCGGCATGGGCAATGCGGCACTTTTGCAGCATAAAAAACATCATGAGGCTTTCGTGGAAAAGGTTGCGAGCGTGGATATCGACTATGTGGGCAAGGACAGGAGGGAGTATTTAGAAGACCTGACGGATTTCCTGCTTTACTGGTTCAGCTCGAATATGCTTTTAATAGGCAAAACTATTGAGAATGGCTGATTAGCGTTTATTGGCGGTGAGGTGCTATGACGAAATCAAAGATTTCTGTAGCACCTCACCGCGTCGGATTGTTCATTATTTATAACGATTGGCGGCCACTGTCTTCGGCATCTTTCTTAAGGAGGCTGTTTACCAGCTCTTCGCATATCTGGAGTTCGCTTTTTCCGTCGGTTTCGATGATGATGTCTGCGGCGGCTTCGTATTTTGCGCGCCGTTTGTTCATGAGATTTTCGATAAATTCGACGGTCTTGTTGTTTTCGATGAGAGGTCTGTCGTGGCTGTCTTTTACCCTGTCAAGGATTGTTTCGGGTCTGGCAGTCAGAAGCACGACACGTCCGTTCTTGCGCATTTCCTCTACGTTGCAGTCCCTCATGGGAGTACCGCCTCCGCAGGATATTACCACATTTGCCTTGGTCTGCATTTCCTTTAGAAGATTCGTTTCCGCATTCCTGAAATATTCTTCGCCATATACCTCGAAAATATCGGATATGCTCATACCCTCGCGGTCGGAAATGACCTTGTCCATTTCAACAACTTCCATTGCAAAGCTGGTACTTAAATAGTCGGAAATTGTTGTTTTTCCCGAACCCATAAATCCGATAAGCACAATATTGTAATTGAAAAGCTTTCTTGCCTGTATCCTTTTGGAGTTGTTGACAATGCAGTCAAAAACATTTTTTACCTCTGCGGAATGCCTTTTGCCTTCAAGCTTTCTGTCGAGCCATTTATTTTGTTTTTCATCCTGTTCGGGCTGAAGTATCTGAAGCCCATGGGATTCCTTAAATGCCATTATATCTTCTACGATGCGGTTACGCATAAGAAGTGCATTCAATATGATCTCGTCTGTTTCCCCTAAATGTTCACGTAATACCTTAAGCTGTTCCATAATCTCTCTCCTTATATCTCAGAACTACCGTAGAAGGTCATTGATATAAAGTATACTAGATTACTTTAAATAATTAAAGTCTGTAAATAATCTTGTTTCAAAGCAGTCAAAGGCACCGGCAAGGATATATGTGTTATAATGATGTCAGGGTCAAAAGTCATCATCCATGGCAAGCTTGCTTGC
>CAJOPI010000311.1 GCA_905236275.1 uncultured Lachnospiraceae bacterium
AATCGCATGAGCCTTTCCGTTGCGGTCTGTAAGATATCCGGTTTCATAAAGCTCAGGTTTGAACATCGATAAGGAACCGTCAGACAGGACCTTTGCATAAGGATTCTCGTGCGGATTTATATCAATCGCAAGACCAAGAGAATGTTTGGAAAGCTTTGAACTGCCCTGTACGACTCTGTAGTTAAAAGATGAAGTATTGTCAACAAGCATACATACATCATCAGTTGTTGAGCTGTCAGCATACCAGAAATCATCAGCAAGATGCATCTGCCTTACCTGGTATTTTGATAAATAAAGTGACTTAAATACCGATAAGGTACTGTCAGCTATGCTTTTATTTACGATCATTTCGCCAACCTGTATATTTCCGTCAAAATTATAATGAAGCATTTTCAGATATCTGAGGTCTGAAAGGGAAATATTCGGATTATCAACGTAGGTTTTCCCGTAGATTCTGTTATAGACCGAATCACCAATGTTAATAGTTCTTGAAGTGAAATAAGAAGACAGATTATTATTGTCTATATCGACAGCATTCAGTACAGTTCCGGCAGTATGGCTGCCAATATCCAAAATGTAAGCATAGCTTACGCTCTTAAACGAAAAAACAGACATACAAAAAACTCCCACAAACAATAACTTATAAAATAACTTCTTCATAAAATCCTCCACCAAAGTTTATTTATTCTTTACTATGATAACATATTTTTATAATAAAACGAATATTTGCAAACTATTTAATAAGTATTAGAATATATTTATAGAAAATTTTAAGGAGGGGCTTTAATTGCTTAACGGACGTAAACTTGATAACAGCGAAATAATTGAGCTTTTGGAAGAACTTAATGAAAAGGCATTTAATAAAGAGCTGATTCGCCAGCTTATTCTCGGAATGAAGAATCCTTCCGAATACAAGGTCTACGAATATATCCAGTGCTCTTTCGCCTATAATTCACTGAGACTTTCCGATTTAACGATTGTTCCGGCGCAGATTCGTTCCATCTACGATACGGGAACCTTCACTCAGACAGATAAAATATTTGAATACAATCTTATAACCGAAACAAAAAGTCATTTCAATGCTTTTAACAGGCTGCTGCAGACAATCGGTGAAGAATTATCCGAAAAAATAATCAAGGAGTTTCATTATTACCTGAAAATAGATGACAATGATTACATAATCAATGATCATCCTGTTGGTGAATACAAAGTTTTCCCTAACCGCTACATGAATTTTAAGACAAGCCCGCCTGAAACAACAGCAAAGGAAATTGCTGAACTGATCAAATGGTATAAAGCTGCCCCGAAGAACTTTGAAACTCTGGCACGTTTTCATTCGCGTTTTACGTTGATACAGCCCTTCAAGGGCAGTAACGGCAGAGTTATGAGGCTTATACTTTTCAGGGAATGCCTGAGAAACGGATTGGCACCGGTTTTGATACGTTGTCAGAACAAGTCCGAGATGGAACAGGGCATAAAAATAACCCTTAACGAAGATAAGCCAAAAGTATTAACAGAGCTTTATCAAAAGGATCAGGAAGAATTTCTGACAAATCTGATTCCTCTCATGATTACAAGTGAGGAACTCGATAAATTCAGAAAATAAAAACTGAATCAATAAGACCCCAACAAGAACCCGTAAGCGAAACTCAGTTCCGTTTACGGGTTCTTTCGGAAAGCTTATCGATAAATCTTGACTGAGCCATAGCCTTGCCGAAATTATCTTCAATATTCCATATATGCAGTTTTTCCTTTGCTCTTGTCATGGCAACGTAAAACAGTCTTCTCTCCTCCTCTGTTTCAGAAGGCAGAACCGCTTTGTGGTAAGGGATGATTTTTTCGTTGACATCAGGTAAAAATACTTCATTAAATTCAAGCCCTTTAGAGGAATGCATTGTCATGATAGTGACTCCGTTTTTATTTTTATCATCCTCATTATTTCTGTCTGTATTCATTTCCTCAGCTTTCAAGCTGTATTCCCCGGCACTTTTCTTCCACTCGTAAAAAGTCTTGAAAATCCTTGATTTCTCAGATATTTCATTAACCTTTTCTTCAAGAAGCGAAAAATCAATCTTTTTGTCGGAAGCGTATTTCTTCAGATAATCTAAATATCCCATACCATGCAGAATATAATGGATTGCCACGTAAGGCCTCATCCTTCCTATCAATTTCAGGTCATTTTCAAGCTTTTGTATGGCTGCAAAGGTTCTTATATCCTCTCTGTGAAATTTCTTCATGTATTCAAAATCAAATTCATTTTCCGGAATACTGTTTCTGCTTATGAATCTATAGGGTTTATTCATAACTTTATAGATTGCGGCACGAG
>CAJOPI010000312.1 GCA_905236275.1 uncultured Lachnospiraceae bacterium
CCGGCTACGAAGCAGAAGGCGGAAGCAGGGAGGCGCATGAATTTCCGGCATTGTCCCTTGCCAAGACCAAGAATATTTCAGACCTGAAGGAGTGGGCGGGGGAGCGTGAAATATGGCTCTCGTGGAAGCTTGACGGACTGACGCTGGTGCTGACCTATGATGGCGGAAATTTAAGCAGGATTCTTACGAGAGGAAACGGTACGGTAGGTTCGAACATAACCGTACTTAAGGATTCTATCTCGGGATTCCCTAAAAAAATCGATTATAAGGGGCATCTTGTGGTTAGAGGTGAGGCGACTATTTCATATCCTGATTTTGAGGAAATAAATGACACGATAGAAGATGATGACGAAAAATATGCCAATCCGAGAAATCTTGCTTCCGGTACGCTTGCGCTTTTAGACACCGCAAAGGTTAAGGAAAGACATGTGAAATTCAATGCCTTTACCCTTGTCCATATTGATGATGATATAAAATCATGGGGAGGAAGAATGGACTTCCTCGAAAATGCGGGATTTAACGTGGTTGAGAGAGAAAAGACTGATGCAGCGGGGATAGAAGGAGCGATAGAACGCTGGACGGCAAAGGTTGAGAACGGGGAAATGCTGATACCTGTTGACGGTCTTGTTATCGCTTATGAGGATAATGATTATGCTTCTACGGGTTCTGTTACGGGGCATCACGCGACAAGGGCGGGATATGCCTTCAAATGGCAGGATACCGAAGCAGTCACGAGGCTTGACCATATAGAATGGTCCTGTGCTGTGTCAACTATCTCGCCTGTGGCGGTTTTTGAGCCTGTACAGCTTGAAGGAACGACAGTTTCGAGGGCATCGCTCTGCAATATTTCCGAGATGGAACGGCTTGGAATCGGAGGAAAGGGCAGTGTCATACGTTGTATAAAGGCGAACAAGATCATTCCCAAGATTATCGGCGTGAATGAAAAGGCCGGAGAGGCTGAGATTCCTACGGAATGTCCGGTATGCCATGCGGCTGCGGAGGTACACGTAAGCGAAAACAGCGGAACGAAAACACTTCATTGTACGAATGCCGAATGTCCTGCAAAACATCTTAAGAAATATACACGTTTCGTCAGCAAAAGCGGAATGGATATTGACGGATTGTCGATAAAGACGATGCTCAGATTCATGAATGAGGGATTTATCCATGAGTTTGCGGATATTTACAGGCTTTCGGGATATTTCGACAGGATAAGGGAAATGGAAGGCTTTGGTGAGAAGTCGGTTGACAACATGGCTTCAGCCATAGAAAAAAGTCGTGAGCAGAATCCGGTTAATTTTATTTATGCTTTATGCATTCCCATGATCGGGCTTGATGCGGCAAAGAAGATTATCGGGAAGCTGAATTTTGACGGCTTCCTAAAAAGACTTGAAGAGGGTCAGGGCTTCGAGGAGATAGATGGTATCGGTGCCGAGAAATCAAGGTCGATCACTGACTGGTATGCGGACAGGAATAATGCAGTGGGTCTTGCGGAGCTTTTGAAGGAGGTCAGGGTTCAGAATGCAGGCGCGGAGATTGATGCCAACGGAAAGTGCAGGGGACTGACCTTTGTTATTACCGGTGATGTTTATCAATATAAGAACCGGGCTGAATTCAAGGCTTATGTGGAATCACAGAACGGTTCGGTCACAGGTTCCGTATCCAAGAAAACTGATTTCCTTGTGAATAATGACATAGAAAGCAGCTCATCAAAGAATAAGAAGGCTAAAGAATTGGGCATTCCGATAATAACGGAGCAGGAATTTATAGAACGTTTTGTATAAAATGCTTAAGTGTGATACAATGAGATTGTTTCGGTTGATTTTTGATTTCATCTAAAACAGGAGGAATCTGATATGGCTAACAAGTATGCAGGAACACAGACTGAGAAGAATCTTTTGGAAGCATTTGCAGGTGAGTCACAGGCAAGGAACAAGTATACCTATTTTGCATCAAAGGCAAAAAAAGAAGGTTATGAGCAGATTTCGGCATTGTTCTTGAAGACTGCCGATAATGAGAAAGAACATGCGAAGATGTGGTTCAAGGAGCTTGAGGGAATCGGCGATACAAAGGCTAATCTTGCAGCAGCAGCTGATGGTGAGAACTATGAGTGGACTGATATGTATGAGGGCTTTGCCAAAACTGCCGAGGAAGAGGGCTTTAAGGAGCTTGCAGCGAAGTTCAGGCTGGTTGCAGCCATAGAAAAGAAGCATGAAGAGAGATACAGGGCACTGCTTAAGAATGTTGAGACGGCGCAGGTATTCGAGAAGAGTGAGGTGAAAATCTGGGAATGCCGCAACTGCGGACATATCGTTGTCGGCACAAAGGCACCGGAGGTTTGTCCGACCTGTGCACATCCGCAGAGCTATTTTGAGGTTCATGCAGAGAATTATTGATAAAACGATTGAAGCCGGGGTGATTGTAACTCCGGCTTTTTTGCTAATTTTTAAGGTATGGGATTCTTGACACAAATTCTTTTCATATATAAAATAGATAAGTTATGAATAATATGAAAGGATTTTGTTAATAGCAATGAAAATTTCGTTAAAAGGTCCGGCTGATAAATATTTAAGTCCGGTCAAAAATATTTTTCTGATGATTGTACTTCCATTTCTGAGTTTCTATTGCATGGAGTATTTTGTAAGAGATCCATGGGATGAGAAATGGGGGATAAAGTTATCATTATTGATCATAAATGCCTGTTTTTTTGAATTATTAAATCTTATGCTTTTATTCCTGACAGGAAGGCTCAGATGGTCGATTCGGATAGAAGCAGTGCTTATGTGCTTTTTAGGACTGCTGGAGTATTATGTCCAGAGGTTCAGGGGGAAACCGATTCTTCCATGGGATATTTTTTCTGTGGGAACAGCTGCAAGTGTAGCGAACAATTATGATTACAGTCTTGATAAGAGAGCGATAACGGCAATCGTGTGCTTTGTTATCATAATAGCTCTTGCGCAGCTTGCAGACCTTAAGATTACGGGAATCAGGAAGGATAAAAAAGTTCTCGCGGTCAGGCTTGCAGGATTTCTTCTGTCAACAGCAGTTATGTTTCCTTATGCAGCCTTTTGTCAGAGTGAGACGACAATTAAGAAATACAAGGTTTACGACAAGCTTTTTACACCTACGACCATGACCTGGAGAGACGGAATTGCCTTTGCTTTTGTATATGAATTGCAGTTTATGCAGGCAAAGCTTCCGGAGGGATATTCACAGGCGGAAGCGAAAAAGACCATCGAAGAATATGCGGTTCAGGCTTCTGAGACGCAGGGAGAACTCCCGAATATAATAGTCGTTATGAATGAGGCATTTTCAGACCCGCAGGTACTTGCACCCTTTGAGACGAATGAAGATTATATGCCTTTCATACATTCGCTTCAGGCTGATGCGGAGAATACGATAAGCGGATATATGAATACTTCGATAGTTGGCGGAAATACACCGAATACCGAGTTCGAATTCCTTACGGGAAACACGCTTGCTTTTCTGCCGGAGGGATGCATTCCTTACCAGCAGTTCGTCAATTCAAAAACGGACTCGATGGCAAATTATCTGAAAAGTCTCGGCTACAATACCCTCGCAATGCACCCCTACAAGGCGACCGGCTGGGACAGGAACAGGGTTTATCCGCTGCTTGGCTTTGACGAAATGCATTTTGTAGACTATTTTGAAAGTAAAAATCCGAAATATATAAGGGATTATATCTCGGATGAAAGCCTTTATAAAGCGATAGAAGAGGAGTATGAAAAGAACAATGAAAACTCTGATGCTCCCTTCTTCTCGTTTAACGTTACGATGCAGAATCATTCCGAGTATTCGGGCAAGTATGATAATTTTACTCCTGATATCACGATTGACGGTATAGAGGGCGACAAGCTCATTACCAGATATCTTTCACTTGAAAAGATTTCGGACGAAGCCTTTAAGGATATGGTAGAATATTTTGAGAAGGCTGACGAAAAGACGATAATTGTGTTTTTCGGAGATCATCAGCCTTCGGATTATGTTGTTGAGCCCGTATGGAATCTTGCGGGAAAGAAGGGCAGTGACTTAAGCTTCAGCGAGATGATCGACCGTTACAGGGTTCCGTTCATCATATGGGCGAATTATGACATAGAGGAGGCAAGCGGAGTAGAGATCAGTGCTAACTTTCTGGGAAATCTGACTCTGAAGGCAGCGGGAGTTCCGCTTGATCCCTACAGAAGTTTTCTGGAGGATTTCTCGAAGAAATATCCTGTTTTAAGCTCGATTCATGTGACTGATGCTCAGGGAAATGACAGTTCGGTCGATGAAATGAGTGCCGGCGGAAATCTTAAGGACTATGAAAAGATGCAGTATTATGAGCTTTTCGATGACAAGGATAACTATGAATAAAATAAAAAAAGAGACTCTGAAATTTTATATTGTTTCATTTATTCTGCCATTTGCCGCTACAATGCTTATTTTTATCATAAGCGGGATTTTTCCTTTCGGAGACAAGACTTTCTTGAGAAAAGATTTCTATCAGCAGTACACACCGTTTTTCTATGAATTTTATAACAAAATGAAAAACGGTGAGTCGCTTTTTTATTCGTGGAAGGCGGGAATAGGTGCGAACTTTCTGGCTGTTTATGTTTATTATCTGGCGAGTCCCTTCAATTTCCTGAGTCTTCTGTTTCCGGAAAAATATATTCTTGAATTTATGAGTTATATGGTCGTTATCAAGACCGGACTGATGGGACTGACTTTTTCGCACTATTTAAGACGTCATTTCGGACGTATGGATGCGGCTATGAGTCTCTTTGGAATGGCTTATGCCTTCAGCGGATTCATGGCTGCCTACAACTGGAATGTGATGTGGATGGACGTGCTGTTTCTTGCACCGCTCGTCATATTGGGACTTGAATATATTCATGCAGGGAAAAAGCCTTATCTATATTGTGTGACGCTTGCGCTTTCGATTTACACGAACTATTATTTGTCGATAATGCTCTGTATTTATCTGGTAATTTATTACCTTGTTCTTACCTTAAAGAAGGGCTTCAATTTTCAAAGTTTATGGAGATTTGGCTGGTATTCGGCTCTTTCGGGGGCATTTGGCACGGTGCTGATGCTTCCGGAGCTTGCAGCACTTCAGTTTACGTCCTTCACAAGCTCGA
>CAJOPI010000313.1 GCA_905236275.1 uncultured Lachnospiraceae bacterium
GGAAGCTCTTAAACTATGGGGGCTGGAATACGATACCCATGAGCTTTTCGAGCTGGTAAAAAGGGACGTGGACTATTATGAAAAAACAGGCGGTGTCACCCTTTCGGGAGGTGAGGTTCTTCTGCAGGCCGATGCTGCTGCAGAGCTGCTTAAACTCTGCTGTGAATACGGAATCCACACCTGCGTCGAATCAACCTTTTCCGTCAATTGGTCGGAAATTGATAAGGTACTAAGATATACAAGGCTTTTTATCACTGACCTGAAAATGGCTGACAGCGCGCTCCATAAAAAATATACAGGAGCCGGAAACGAGCTGATACTTGAAAATATCAAGCGTCTGACAGCCCTTCGTCCTGATGAGCTGATCATAAGGATACCGATAATTCCCACAATAAATGACAGCGAGGAAAATCTCACTAAAACAGCCGAGTTTATAAATAAAGAATTGTGTGGTAAAATAGACAGGTTGGAATTACTGCCCTTTATGCGCATAGGCGATGAAAAATACCGTTCCCTGAGACGAGATTATCCAATGGATTATCTGAACTATGACAGGGATATTTTCATGGCAGGTCTGACAGAAAAAGCCGAATTCTTTGAAAAATGCGGCATAAGAACCGTAATAAACGGAGGCAGGAAAAAATGACTGCAAAGAAACCTTCCGGAGTTGAAAATTTTGATAAGTCTTACGGATTAGGCTATAAGGTGAACCATTCGGAATTTTCACCTTATCCCAGAATAAATAAATTAAGGAAAACCTTTCTTGAACGTGAATTTCGTGTAGATATCCAGCGCGCAGAACTCGTTACGGAAAGCTATAAAAAACATCCTGACGAGTCTGTCAAAATGAAATGTGCCCTTGCCTTGAAAAACGTTCTCGAAAATGTGAGGATCGACCTCTATGATGATGAGCTGATAGTCGGGGAAATTGCTGCGCCGGCAAAGGCTGCACCCGTATATCCGGAATTTTCCTCTGAATGGATAAGAGACGAGCTCCTGAATCACCCCTTTAACGAACGTGAGCATGACAGCTTCGAGATAAACGATTCCGACAAAGACCGTCTTCTTGAAATACTTGAATACTGGAAAGGCAGAAGTCTTGATGATGATGTCAATGCCAAGGCTGATGCCGCTATGCAGCGTGGAAGTGAACTGGGCAAACGCGTATTTATGACAAACCTCTACCATTTCGGCGGTATAGGTCATTACGTTATGGACTATGCAAAGCTTCTCCGCACAGGCTTCGGCGGTCTTAAAAACGAGGCTCTTAAGGCTCTTGAAGCTCTTGATGAAAACGATGAAAGAGCTGATTTCTACAAGGCAGTAATCATGGAGCTTGAAAGCTCTTCTCTTTACATCAGGCGTTATGCAGAGCTTGCTTACAAAAGGGCTGAACTTGAAGAAAATCCTGTTCGAAAGACAGAACTTTTCCAAATTGCCGAAAACTGCTCACAGATTGCGGAAAATCCTGCTCAGACGATGTGGCAGGCTCTCCAGCTCTGGCACTTTGCAACAACCATTACCGAAATAGAATCCAACGGACACTCAATCTCTTACGGCCGCATGGACCAATGGCTGTATCCCTACTATGAAGCCGACCTGAAGGAAGGACGCATAAACAAGGAATTTGCCGAGGAGCTTATCGAGTGCGCTTATATAAAGACCGGAAATCCTTCCAAGCTTAAAGATATGGGAACCGTCAAGGTACGAAACGGTCGTGGCTGGGGCGGTGAAAGCCTGACTATAGGTGGTGTTGACAGTGAGGGAAAAGATGCAACAAACGACCTCACCTTCATGATGTTAGAGGCTTCTGCCCACACAAGAATGATGAATCCATGGGTTTGTGTACGTGTTCATGAGAAAACGCCTTATGAGCTTAAGGTTAAGGCTGTCGAGTGTATCAGAGCCGGTTACGGTCATCCCAAGCTTTATAATGACGCAACGGCAATCCGGATGCTTCTGAATAAGGGAATGACTATCGAGGAAGCGCGGGATTATGATATAGTCGGCTGCGTCGAGCCTGACCTTCCCGGCCGCGAATACGGTTTCCATGACGCTGCCTACATGAACCTTATGAAAGTTTTCGAGCTTTCGATAAATTCCGGAAAATGCATTAACTGCAGCGAGTCCTGTCCTCTATGGTCTAAATGTGCCGAGAATGGTGGTCGATTAGGACCCGACACCGGTTCCCTTGCCGAAGCTTCTTCAATCGATGAAGTGGTGAAAAGCTTCCATGTGCAGATGGACTATTGGATTGACTGTATGTGCTCGATGATAAACGAGATAGATTTATCACACAGGAAAATAAAGCCGACTCCCTATGCTTCTGCCTTTTTTGAGGGCTGCTTAGAGTCAGGACACGATTTATCCGAGGGCGGCGCAAAATATAACTTCACAGGTCCTCAGGGCAGCGGTATAGCCTCCTGTGCCGACTCTCTTTCAGCAATTAAATATATCGTTTTTGACGAAAAGAAATACAGCGGCGCACAACTTCTTGACGCGCTCGAAAAGAACTGGGAGGGCTATGAAATACTCTACACCCTCATAAATTCCTCAAAAGTTCCTCATTTCGGAAATGATGATGACCGCGCAGACCTTTTCTATAAGGAGACCTTCGAGCATTACTGCTCTTCCGTTAAAAAGCATTCCAATCCGCGCGGTGGAAGCTTCTGTCCCGGTGTTTATACCGTAAACGCCAATGTCGGAATGGGGCTGAATCTCGAAGCTTCGCTCGATGGACGGACAAAAGGCGAGCCTATTTCCGACAATATGGGACCGGTTCACACAAAGGCCGGTTCTCATGACATTTCGGGACCGACCGCAATTGCAAATTCAGTCAATAAAGCCGACCACACTCTTGCAAACAACGGAACACTTTTGAATTGGAAATTCCCGCCCGAATGTGTTTCAGGACTTGCGGGCAGAGAAAACCTTATACACTTTATTGACGCTTATTTCAAGGGTGGGGCTGCTCACTGTCAGTTTAACATCATGAGCTCCGAAACCATGAAACGCGCGATGGAAAAGCCCGAAGAATACAGTGATATGCTTGTGAGGGTTGCGGGCTACAGTGCTTATTTCGTCGAACTATCGAAGCCTCTCCAGCTTGATCTCATCAGCAGGACGGAGCTGGCTTTTGCTTAAGCGCTTAGGAGAAAATTTATGAAAATGTTTATCAACGGTCATGCTGCTGACAGCATTTCCGGAAAAATAATGGGGATTAAGAATCCCTATAACGGAGAAATTATCGATACTGTCCCTGCTGCAAATGCTGAAGATATAGACTCAGCTATAGGCTTTGCAGCAGAGGCGCAAAAGAGTTGGAAAAAGATTTCACTCTATGAACGCTCGGAAATAATTTACCGCTTTGCCGACCTTGCTCTTGATGCAAAGGAGGAACTTGCCAAGACTCTGATGCTCGAAAACGGAAAGCCCATCAGTCAGGCTCGTGCCGATATAGGTAACATTCATGTCGCTGTTAAGGCTTTTTGTGAAAGGGCGAAGCATTTTTATGAAACGCTTCTTCCTGTCGGTGCGGAACCAAATATGGGAAGGACGGTTCAAATGGTTACTCGTGAGCCTGTCGGTATCGTAGTTGCCGTTATACCGTTTAATTTTCCGTCAAACCTCTTTTTGCAGAAGGTTATTCCTTCGCTTCTGACGGGAAATTCTGTGCTCGTTCTTCCACCTTCCGGGAACCCTCTTACGGTTCTTAAAATGACAGAGCTGCTTATAAAGGCAGGCGTTCCCGATGGTGTCATTCAATGCATTACCGCAAAAGGGGCTGTAAAGGAATCCGCTGTAAAAGATAAACGGATAGGTCTTGTTTCGCTCACAGGAAGCACTGCTACAGGCATACGCACTGCTTCGCTCTGCGCAGGCAATCTTACTCCCTATACACTTGAACTGGGCGGAAATGACCCCTTTATTGTTTTTGATGATGCAGACATGGACAGGGTTATCGGTGAGGTTTTTCCGGGAAGGCTTATTAATGCCGGTCAGATATGCTGCGCAAGCAAGCGTTTTCTGATACACAGAAGCCGCAGGGACGAATTTTTAGGACGTGTTACAGAGCTTGTGGACGGTCTGAAAACCGGCAACCCCGTCGACGAGAGTACCAACCTCTCCTGCCTTATCAATGAACACGCTGCTATGGAGGTTGAGTCTCAGGTAAGGCAGACACTAAGTGAAGGCGGCAGGCTTGTACGCGGCGGAAACAGAAAGGGAAGCTTCTTCGAGGCAACCATTATTGATGATGTCAGCCGTAATTCAGCGGTTGCAAAGGATATGGAGGTCTTCGGACCCCTGATACCAATAATATACTTTGATAAAGACGAGGAAGCCCTCACTATCGCAAATGCTTCCTCCTATGGTCTGTCCTCATGTATTTTCACCGAGAATATGCGGAGAGTTGCTGCTTTCTCTAAAGAGCTTGAAGCAGGAAGTGTTATCGTAAACGCGGCTTCAAGGCTAAGAACCTTTGAAATGCCCTTTGGCGGGCGAAAATTAAGCGGTGTCGGTACTGAAGGTGTCATGTCAACCTTCTATGACGTTACCGAACCTAAAACCATTGTTTTAAAAGACATTTTATAATAACAAAAAGTATAGATTTTTGTAGCAAAGCTCCAAAAATCCCGCAAACAAGCCATTTAAATGCAGCTACGCTGCGGGCTTGTTTGCCACCTGTTTTTTGTTTTCAGAC
>CAJOPI010000314.1 GCA_905236275.1 uncultured Lachnospiraceae bacterium
CGCAGCGCCGTGCTGTCTTTCCTGATATCAGGTTTTGCTTCGCATGCGCCCATACCGGTCGTTTTCCCTGGTCGAGCGTTTCCTCACACATCCGTTCTGTCAGAGCTTTTGCATATCCCTTTCCCCGAAATGGTTCCATAGTCTCAACCCTTTCTTCATTTTACCTGTTCCTTCCTTCTCTTTATTTCTGAATGGTATTTGAATTCTGGTTATATGCCTTTGCCACGCACTTCCATTCACCATTCATCTTAAGCAAAAGGAGGACATCTGTAAAGTCAATACGGTCTCCCCACCCTTCTTCAAGAACCCGGACAGCTGCAAGTGTCTCCTCAACGAAAAGAACGTCTACAAATGCTTTGAAACTTTCCCCGCCGGATACTGTATCAACATTATGATAAAATTGTTCTATAGAGCCATGTTCCAACGCTCCATCAAGATAACCAAAATGATTATATTTCTGTTCTGGAGCCTATGCAAAAACAGTATCATATATATATTCGGCGATAGCCTGATTTCCTTCCTCATTCGGATGCAGGCCATCAGCAAACCATTCCGGGTGACCGTCTGTAAAAGTATGAAGATTCACGACAGGAATTCCCAGTTCATCGGCAATTTCCTCCACTATCGGGCAGACTTCATCATTTAACACATCCAGGTCGACCCTTGAAGAAAGCATGCGCGGATTTTCGTCTTTATAAAGAGGATAACAGCCCTTATGGAACTTGAGCATATACCTGCGCTGGAAGGAGCCAGGAAGAAAATGGCAGAAGAATCTGATTATTTCCTTTTGCTGCCGGCCCCCAGATTTCACAAAGCAGATAATCATAAGTGATTACTTTTCCTGCATATCTGGCAAGAATCGAAATAATCTTGTACTCATTCTGGGTTAGAGGACATGTGGTTTACCATTTACGAATGTTGTATTCCTGTTACTAATCAAAGGCCCTGTAACCAAAACCCCGAAAATGAAAATAGCCAGGAATGTTGATTTTTCAACGATTCCTGACTACCCTAGAGCGGAGAAGGAGGGATTTGAAGCCTGACCGTTTTCGGAAAAGCTGATAGAAAGGGGGTTTCTGGGTGTCGTTTCCCTTTTGGGACCAGAATTTGGACCATCCCTACATTATGATAGGAACCATTGCGGAGTGACCGCTATAATGAGCTCTACGCCGCCAAAACTTTTCCTTCCTTATAACAAGCCGAAAGGTACTCTCTGGATTGATAATAGAGATCCGAATTGAAATTCAGAATCTTTTCTGCAAGCCATGATTGAAAAACTGCTTTTATGCCTGAAACCGCATCATCATAATTATCTTCGATCAATCTTGAAAAAACTTCTCCTATATCCCAGTAGTCTGGCACAGCATATTTTGCTTTTGCAACAACATCATATATGCCTTCCGGGATATGATTTCTTACAATAAAATCATCGGCCACTTTTTCTATCGGTTCGCAATGAAAAACATCCGCATATTTATAAATCCGGTCAATATCTTCCCCTAAATATTCTACAACTGCTTTTCTCGTATTCTTTGTGACTCGTCCTATGTATTCTATTAAACTGCATGTATAAAAAATCGCATTATCATTCTTCATATACACGCACCCCCTTGATAAACTTTAACGTCTTTAAGGCATCCTCTGTGTGAAAACTGATCTGATGAGTTGGGTTTTTGAACTTTGCAAGACTCCAGAACATTTCCCTTGAATATTTTCCGTCAAGAAACCCCTGCACATAATTATAAATAGTGTCGTCTGCCATCGGTCCTTCAACAATGTCATAATCGTGTGGTGTCCCATTTCTGCATGCAGCGATAAAATCAAGCCACTCTTCTGTCATTTTGGGAAATACCAGTTTTTTAAGTGCAGAATCTTCTGTATATTCATAAATATTTACGATTCCATCTCCAAATCTTATTGCCCATCGATCAGCCTGCTCTCTCATCAAAGTGCAGTAAAACCCGAAATAGAAATCCTTATTAAACTTTGTAGTTCGTATTTCCGGTTTCTCAACCAGTACTGTACTACCATGATATAACAACATATCATTTCTCCCTGAATACTTGAATAATATGCGGATTACAGATTGTACTCCATATCTTTTATGACGCTA
>CAJOPI010000315.1 GCA_905236275.1 uncultured Lachnospiraceae bacterium
AGCCCGCTATGCGCCTGATTTTGATGTGGCACCCTCAACCAAAAATCCTGCGCAAAAATTGTAAATTTATTTATGAACAGTTCCTTAGTGTAACGGAAGAAAGTGAATTTTATACCACAAGCTGGCACAGTCCTGACGTGGAACTTTCAAATCTTTCAAACGGCTGCCGGTTCCTGCTCACCAGGGATACCGTCATAAACGTAACCAATAGGTTGGAAGCACTGGCACCGACGGGATTTTTCAAGAGGACTCTTCCGTATATGCTGATGCTGGCCGGAGCCGCACTTCTCATCCTTGTAATGAGGAAGGGTAAGAAGAGGATAAAGTAACATGCGTCAAAGGAAATGGTATAAACTGTTTCCTTTGACTTTTTGTGTTTTATCTTTATATGTGGTAAAATTGTAGGCGAGTCTTTTATAAGGGGAGTTAAAATTATTATGAAGGGAATTAAATATCTGTTACTGCTGCTGTCTTTTTCACTGTTTGCGCTGGCAGCCCTTATTTTTGCGGCATCTGTTACGGGATACAGATACAATATCCTGACGCATGATATCGACCGTCCGGGGGAAAGTACAGTGAAACATATCGGAAACATTTCTCTAATCGAGAATGGAGTTTTTCTTGAATTTTTTCCTGTAAATGCCACCTTTTATCCTGACCTTTCCATGCCGCTCGTTTACAATCCGGATAAGACGGTTTTCAAGGTGAATGATTATGACGAATTGAAGAAGAATATAACGGACTTTATCGACAATTCTTCAAGGACGGATTTTCAGAGAGCCGTTATTTCGGGAAACGGTCTCTTATCGGATGAAGGGCATATATCTGAACAGGTTAAAATTGATGAGCTTATTCAGGATATTGAAAATCGGAACTATGACGGGGAATTTGAACTGGCTGATTATTACGAAGAGTCAGATACGGAACAGATAGCGCTTTTCAGGAATTTTTCAAAAAAGATTCAGGACTGGAATATCCGCTATACCAACGGCAGCTCCATATCCTTTAATGATGTGGAATTTGTGGTATCGGCGAGTGCTAATACAGCCGGGTCGGAAGAAGAGTTGATGAAAAGCCTCTCTGTAAGTGAGAATATCGGGAAGAAGGTCAGAGCTGCCATTAACAGCTATGATACATCGGGAAGCCTTTCCTTTAACTTTGTCAGGCATGATGGCGAAGAGACAGTCGTTAAGGGCGGAACCTGGGGCGATGTCGTTGATACATTGGGTGAATGGGAGGCCGTGAGGGTATTGGGGGCATCCCTTGTCTCTGAAAGCTCAAGAAAGCCTTTGATGAAGGTCGAAATGGATAACTACAGGCTTCCTGATACATATATTGAAGTCGATAAATCAGAACAGCGGGTTTATTATTATGTATCCGGAAACTGTACGGTAAGTTCGGACTGTGTGACCGGAAAGAGGGGCGGAAGAGAAACGCCGACAGGAGCTTTTTACATTACCGAGAAGAAGAAGGAAAAGGACTTAAAGGGGGCGGATTATATTTCGCACGTTCACAGGTGGCTTCGCCTTACATGGGCGGGTGTCGGACTGCATGACGCGACATGGAGGAATCGCTTTGGCGGGAATATCTGGCAGACGTCCGGTTCGCATGGCTGTATAAATCTACCGAAGAACTTTGCATATCAGCTCTATGACATGGTCGAAAGCGGAACCTGCGTTATCGTTTATTAAAAAACAAGGACGGCTTCAAAGACAGAAGCCGTCCTTAATTTTTGTCATTATTTGCCCGGATAGGTTATAACCGAGCCTACACTGTAGCCTTTGCTTTCAAGTATTTTTCGACCGTCGAGACCTGCAAGCTCGAGTAAGAAAATCATTTTTACGACTTCGCCGCCAAGCTTTTCTACAAGCCTTGCAGAAGCTTCGATGGTTCCGCCTGTTGCTACGAGGTCATCGACGAGAACTACCTTCTGCCCCGGTTTGATGGAATCCTTGTGCATCTCTATTGACGCAGTGCCGTATTCGAGTGAGTATTCCTGACTTACGGTTTCGCCGGGAAGCTTACCCTTTTTCCTGATAAGTACAAGGGGCTTGTGTAAATTGTAAGCGAGGGCAGTACCGAAGATGAAACCTCTCGATTCCGCACCGGCAAGAACGTCGAACTCAACTCCGTCAAGGAGCTTTGCCATTTCGTCTATCGCCATTTTCAAGCCGTCTGCATCACTCAATACAGTCGTTATATCCCTGAACATGACCCCCTTCTGTGGGAAATCGGGGATGGTTCTTACATAGTCTGCAACTTTTTCTCTTATCATAAATAATTACTCCGTTTTTTAATTTGTTTGTATTCTCGGAACTTCATCGGTGTGAAGATATTTCGAAAGACACTTTACGATGAAGTCGTGATCTGCTGCATGGCTTAAGCCGGAAACAAGAATCGCACCAATGACACCTGCTTCCTCGACCCTTATGGGGAAGCCGCCTCCGCAGGTCGCATAAAAGGTATCGTCAAGAGCTTTATTCTGCATGGTTATATCATTGTTCTTCTCCTTCATGAACCAGAGAAGGGAACTTGATTCAACCCTGATAACCGTATTGAATTTCCGCTCTATCCATTCGAGATTGTCGGGAGTGGTTCCGTCCATCATTGCCTGAAAGACGATCGCACCATTGCTTCTTCTGATGCTTATTGCGGCATGGAGTCCTCTGACCTTTGCTTCATTCAGCATGATATTGCCCAGTTCGATGGCATCTTCGTTGGTGAAGTGCTCGAACTGCAGGATTTCCTCCTGCATATTTAAGATTTTCTCAACTTCCTCGGCGCTTTTTTCATTTGTCATAGTCAATAATCTCCTTTTTTTAATAAATTTTTCTTTATATAATAAAAGGTTTTTTCTTCATCATAAACCTCAAGCATCCGAAGCAGACCGTAGAGAAGTCTCTTTGTGTCCTCGTGCATTGGGATTATTGCCATTGACCGGGTAAAGTATTTCAAAGGCAGGTCGTTTGTATAATGTCCTTTGTTGTATACTTTCGAGGCGGCAATCCTGTCCATCAGCATTTCGACAACATATTTAACGGGCATTTTGACAGGAATATATATTGAGCCCTTATTTTGCGAGGAATAATCAACCCAGTACTCGTAGTGGTGCTTATTCCGTCCCTTGTGGTGGAGCCAGGCTGATGAATAGCCTATTGCTTCACGCTCTGCATTATTCGGACTTCGGTTTCCCTGATAATATTTTGCACCAACTAAGAACTCATCGGGTGAGTATTTGCTGAGGTCATGACAGATTCCCTGCCAATAGAGCCCTACAGCAAAGCATCCCTTTGCAACAAGAATCTTGTGCTGTGTAATGGTAAAAAAATGTTTAAGAAGATGATACAATCAAAACACCCCTTGAAGCTTTTTATTTATAAGATAAAGTATCAGCAAATGCAGCGGGTAGAAAGAGTAAAAGAAATATTTCCACGAAGGTCCCTTCTTCCCGTTGTAGAAGCTGATGGGAATCAACGCAATGGAAGCGTAGCCGTTAAACCAGTAGGCAATCTTCATGAAAATCGCCATAACAGACAGATTTCTGAAAAGAGCGGAGTCACGACAGAGCTCAAACATCAGAATAACAAGAATGCCTCTGTAGCTGTAGTCTGAATGCATAAATTCTGCATAGGCACAGGCTGCAAAAACAGTAACGAACGAGAGATAAAAACTGTTCCTGAACTGCTTAAGCCCTATTAACATTGCAAGACCGATCGAAAGTGTGAAAAAAACATTCTGTGCATCAGGATAGAAGAGTATCCCGTCATGCAGGGCAAGGTCAAAGGGGATTTCGGAAATCAGGGAAAAGGCAAGCAGCCTTAGAAGATATTTCTTAGGATTCCTTGTTTTATGAAAACCCTCCACAAGCATAAAGGCATAGATGGGAAAGGCGAGCCGTCCTATCATGCGCATGTTCATGTTGTTGGAAAATAGAATCTTGCCGCTGTGGTCGATGAGCATTGCGACAACGGCAATGAGTTTTAATGAAAAAGTACTCATAGACCTATGGGAAGGGGAGTGATCTCCCTCTTTATCCGGCTGATGCTTTTACTTTTCTTTGCAACCTTCGTATCTTTTTTTAATGCCTTTTTGCCCTCTGCCTTTGTTTTCGAAGGTCTTTTGCTTCCAGCCTTTTCGGGTACTGCCATGAGAATCTTGACCGAACGCGCCTCCACAGGAAAGTTTCTCGACTGGATGGCAACCGCCTTATTCTCAAAGCCGCTTCCTGTTGACATATATTGTTCCCATACCATTCCATGAGGCGGATTGGGCAGGGCAAAGCTGTGGTTCTGCCAGTGCATATTGTAGGCAATATAGAAGGTATTGTCCTTCTCTTTTACGGCACCGGAATAGTTTCCGTTGTACATGATCCCGATATGCCGGTAAAAATTATCGAATCTCGGAGCCCATGCCTGTTCGCCATGAAAAGAGACATCGGGCGCACCGTTTGACCTGTAATCAACCCTGCGCTTCTCCGTACCGCTATGAAATACAGGGTGAGCCTTCCTGAAGGCGACAAGGTCTTTAAGAAAATCAAAAATATCATGATTTTTCTTTAGATCGTTCCAGTCAAGCCATGAGATGGCATTGTCCTGACAATAGGCGTTGTTGTTTCCCTTCTGGCTGTTGCCGAATTCGTCGCCGGCAAGTATTTCGGGCACGCCCTGAGAAAGCATGAGGAAGGTCAGGGCATTTCGTATCTGCTTCTTTCTCAATTCCAGTATATATTTCTTGCGTGTGGGACCTTCAACGCCGCAATTCCAGGAGTAGTTATAATTGTTTCCGTCGGAATTGTGTTCGCCGTTAGCCTCGTTGTGCTTCTCGTCGTAGGATACAAGGTCGTTTAAGGTAAATCCGCAGTAGTCTGCCATACAGTTGATATTGGAATAATCAGGAGGGCAGGAGAGCTGCTGGTGGGCGAAGGTGCTCAGCATATCGTCATCGCTTTTTAAGAATTTGCGGTGGTCATACATGAAAGCACTGTTCAATACGCCTATATTTCTCGAATTAATTGCTTCGAAATTCCCGTATCTGTCAGGAACGGAATCAAATATGAATTTAGCGTCCGCAAGAACAGGGTCACCGGCTATAACTGCCGAGTTAATCCTTGGTCCCACTATCCTGAAGCCATCTACTTTATAGTCAATATACCATTTGCGAAGAACATCGATAATATAACGGTTATCGATATAAGAGTCAAAATAAAAATCGGTTATAACACTTATTCCTTCCGAATGAAGCTTTTTAACCATGCTGCAGAAGGAGCTGATTCCGTTGCCGCAGGCGGAATAGGCATTCTTCGGGGTCATATAGGCTCCCGAAGTAAAGCCCCAGTAATTATAACGCTGATATTCGCGTCCCGCCTTCCTGCCGGCATCCTCGGTATTGTAAGGTATACCCGCCTCCATTACCTCATTGAAGTCATAGCAGGGCATCAGCTCTATGGCATTTATTCCTAAAGCCTTTATATGGGAGAGCTTTTCGAGGACACCCTCGAAGGTTCCCCTGTGAACTATTCCTGATGAGCGGTTCATTGTATAACCCCTGACATGAACGTGATAAAGGATCATTTCGCTCAGCTCGTTTTCGGGTCTTTTATCGTCTTTCCAGTCGAAGCTTCTGCGTTCGAAGGTTCCGAGTGGTTCGTGGTGTCCCCACTTTTCTGTACCGCAGACCGACTCGGCATAAGGGTCTGTAAAGGTACGGAGCCCTATCCTCAGCTGATAGGCGTAACCAACCACGTCATCATATTTAAGGTCAAGGAAATAGATGCTTCCCTGATGGTTATTCATATCGAAAGCTATCTCTATATCTTTGTTTTTTTTGCCGGAGCTGTCTTTCAGAATCAGGAAAAGAGGTTCCCTGCTTCTGTTTTCAACGGTGAAATATACCCTGTCACCGTAAATATGTACCCCCGGACTTAAAAACATCTGTTTTTTCATTAAAATCTTCTTTCTTTGTCAGTCAAAAATGATATCAGGCAATGTTCAGCGCACAATCCTAAAAATATTTTATCACAATATTTAATATTATTTCAATATGACTTAACCTCACGCCAGAGTCTGTTCATGTATTTGTCGGCAGTGTCACCAAGATAGTCATAGGTTTCAAGGTTATTGTACTGCGACAGGTCGGGAAAGGCGATGGGAGAGTTTCGTATCTCTTCGTCTTCGATGAGCTCCCTTGCGGCTTCATTAGGCGTTGAATAAGTGATATAGTCAAAATTTTTTTTGGCAATTTCGGCCCGACAGAGAAAATCAAGGAATTTATAAGCATTTTCAACGTGCTTGGCGGATTTTGGAATAACCCAGGAATCAATCCATAAATTTGTGCCTTCTTTCGGAACAACGTACTCAAGGTCAGGATTTTCGTTTTGTGTGTAAATCGCTTCACCGGAGTAGATAACGCCTATGGCAGCCTCATTTCCTATCATTTTGTCTCTGACCTGGTCTACCACGTATGCCTGAACAAGATGCTTCTGCTCTTTTAATAATTCGGTAGCAGCTTCGAGCTCGTCATGGTCGGTCGAGTTGCAGGAATATCCGAGCTTCTTCAATGCAACACAGTAGGCATCGCGGACGGAATCCTGCATGAGAATATTGTTTTTATATTTTTCGTTCCAGAGAATATCCCATGAATCAACAGGGTCGTCAACCATTGTCCTGTTGTAGAGGATACCGACGGTTCCCCAGCAGTAGGGCAGTGAATATCTGTTGCCGGGGTCGAACTCTTCTGAGGACTCGAAATAGCTTTTTCCTATATTCGAGATATTCGGTATCTTAGAATAATCCATCTCCTGCAGAAGATCATTCTGAATCATTTTCTGTATCATGTAGTCCGAAGGACAGACGAGGTCGTAGTCAGCTGCACCGCTTTCAATCTTCGGATACATTATCTCGTTAGTTTCGTATTCGTCATAAATTATTTCTATACCTGTTTCTTCGGTGAACTCATCAAGAATATCGTAGTCAAGGTATTCACCCCAGTTATATACAAGCAGGGCATTGGGCGAATCCGCGTTAATTTCGGAACCACAGCCGCTGAGAGTGAAGGAGAGACTTAAGAGAAGCATCATAACAATTAATTTTTTCATCTTCTTACGCCTCCGTTTTTGTGCCGGCTTGCCCATGGCTTTGCATTGACCAGAACAAGAAGAAGCAGAACAACTGTAAACATAATTGTTGAAAGTGCATAGATTTCAGGTTTTATGCCCTTTTTCACCTCACTGTAGATTTTTGTCGAAAGGGTATCGAATCCCGGCCCTTTTGTAAAGTGCGTGATGATAAAGTCGTCAAGCGACATGGTTACAGCCATTGTAAAGCCTGAAATTATTCCCGGAAGAATATCGGGGAATACAACTTTTCTGAACGCATACACAGGTGTCGCACCCAGATCAAGTGCCGCTTCATAAATCGAACGGTTGATCTGCCTGAATCTCGGCATTACAGATAGTATAACATAAGGAATGTTGAAGGTTATGTGAGCCAAAAGTACGGTAGCTCCGCCCATAGTAGCCCGACAGGCAATAAAAAGCAGCATGAGGGAAATGCCGGTAACGATATCGGCATTCAGCATGGGAATATTCGTCATTCCCATTATCATCGCCCGACTTCTTTTTCTCATGAAATTCATACCGAGGCAGGCAAGTGTCCCGAAAATTGTAGCTATAAATGCTGACAAAAGAGCAATGATCATTGTATTTTTGAAAGCATTCATTAAGGCACTGCTTTCAAGAAGGGTCGTATACCATTCAAAGGTAAAGCCTCCCCAGTGTGAGCGCGACTTAGACTGATTGAAGGAGAGCACCATAAGGGTGACTATCGGGGCATAGAGAAAAACCAGTATAAGTATTGAATAGAAGTATTTTATACCTTTGTATTTTTTCATTAAACAGAGCCCTCCCTGTCATATTTTTCCGTAATCATGGTACTTATCACGATGAAAAGCATCATTACTACAGAGAGTCCTGCACCGGCATTGCGGTCGTTATCCTGCGTAAAGAGCTGCTCGATAACGTTTCCGATAAGGAGTATTTTTCCGCCGCCAAGTATGTCGGAAATTACAAAGGTTGTAAGTGACGGTACGAAAACCATTGTTATGCCCGAAAGTACACCCGGAAGTGACATGGGCCAGGTGATTCTCCAGAAGGTCTGCCAGCCGTTGGCACCTAAGTCGCGTGCGGCATTCTTGTACTCGATGTCTATCTTGCAGAGTATATTGTAAATGGGCAGTATCATAAAGGGCAGGAAATCGTAGACCATGCCAAGAATTATCGCCCATGGGGTATTTATTATCATCATTTCGGGCAGATGAAAGAAAAGAAGGATAGCATTTATCAGTCCTGTCTTTTCAAGGAGGTTCTGCCATGCGATAGTACGCAAGAGAGAGTTCATCCACATGGGAAGGATGAAGAGCAGTGCCAGCAGGGGGGATTTATCCCTTCCATACTCCGCAAGAACCGAAGCCAGCGGATAAGCTATAAGAAGGCACAAAAAGGTACTTGCTACAGAGAGAAGCATTGAAAGCAGCAGAGCCTTCAGATTCACATGCGAGAAAATGCTGTAAATATTTATAAATGTAAAGTGACCTTCAGTATCCGAAAAACCGTAAATCAGGATGATGATAAGCGGTATGATTATAAAGCCTGCACCCCATATACAATAGGGGGCGGCAAAAAGCTTAGTTTTATTACTCATCAATCTCCACAGCTTTCTCGTCCTCTGACTCGGGCTTGTTCATTATCTGTATGTCGAAGGGGTCTACATGTATACCGACTCTGGAATCAACGGGGAAGCAGTCTGTGGAATGCACTATCCACTCGAAATTGCGCGACATTACGCACATTTCGTAATGAACTCCCTTGAAGATCACGTCGGTTACAATACCTTCTATGGTTCCCTTTTCGGGTTCCACAAGGTCTATATCCTCGGGCCTTATGACGACATCGACGGGCTTGTTCTCACCGAATCCCGTATCAACGCAGTCGAACCTTGCACCAAGAATGTCGACAAGCTTATCTTTTATCATTATTCCGGAGATTATGTTGGAATCACCGATAAAGTCAGCAACAAAGGCGTTCTGAGGCTCGTTATAAATATCTGTCGGCGTGCCTGTCTGCTGTATATAGCCCTGGTTCATGACGACGATCGTGTCTGACATCGTGAGGGCTTCTTCCTGATCGTGTGTTACATAGATGAAGGTTATTCCAAGTTCGTTTTTCAAGCGGATAAGTTCATACTGCATGTCCTGTCTGAGTTTGAGGTCGAGAGCTCCTAAGGGCTCGTCAAGCAGGAGAACCTTTGGCTCGTTAACGATTGCACGCGCAATGGCAATACGCTGCTGCTGTCCGCCTGAGAGGGAATCGCTCATGCGGTCCTCGAAGCCGTCAAGGTTTACAAGCTTCAGGGCATAGCGTATCTTATCCTTTATATACTGGTTGGATTTGCCCTTGATCCTGAGTCCGAAAGCAATATTATCCGCTACATTCATATGGGGGAAAAGGGCATATTTCTGGAATACGGTATTCAGCTCCCGCTTATTCGGAGGGAGGGAAGTGATATCCTCATTCTGGAACATGACCTTTCCTTCGTCGGGGGTTTCGAAACCGCCGATTATCCTTAAGGTAGTGGTCTTGCCGCAGCCGGAAGGACCGAGAAGGGTAACGAATTCGTTCTCACGTATGTAGAGGTTGAAGTCGTCGAGAATAACGCTTTCGCCGTATTTTTTTGATATGTGAATTAAATCTATAAGCTTATCGTGCATTTTTCTTTTTCATCCTCGTAAAAATACCCATCCGGCAAGAATCAGTTATTCTTACCGAACGGGTGCTGTGCATAACAGTAAAATGATACTTGGAACAGGTTCTTAGTTTCAGCCTGCCAGCTTGTGTATGATCAGGCAGTTGCCGGCATAGAAATCGGTAAACGGACCGTTCATTGCGATGGTATTTGTATCATAATTAATTGTAAATGTCGAGATGGTATTTGATTCATTGTTCATGGCAAGAAGGAATTTGTTGTCTTCTGAAATCGCAAAGTCCTTCGGGAAGCGCCCTGATACCGGAAGCACAAAGAGCGGAGTAAGAAGTCCGCTTGCTGCGTCGCGCTTCATTGCCGTTATCGAGTCATCTCCTGCATTTGAACAATAAATGTACTCATTGTCCTCAGACATCTGTATAGCATAGGCACAGGCATTTTCAGCCGAGTTGTGGTCAATGGTGAGCACACTCTGGATTTTTTCGAAATTCGGCTGGTCTTCCGCGTCACAGCTGTAGCTGTATACGTCGATAGTACATTTGAGTTCGTTTGTCACATAAGCGAACTTTCCATCACGTGAAAACTTAATATGATGGGGAGCCGCGTCAAGGTCACAGCGAACGATATCGGCAAGTTTAAGCTTACCGGTGCTGTGTTCAAGTCTGTAAACCTTTATGTGATCCATTCCTACGTCGGTTGCGCAGAGGAATTTGTTGTCTCTGGTCATACGGACGCAGTCTACATGAGGGCGGAAGTTCCTGTCAACGATGGAACCTGTTCCCTTGTGATAAATTTCGTCGGTTATCTCGCCGACTGAGCCGTCTTCTTTGATCGAGAGGACGGTAACCTTTCCGTCGTGATAGCCTGCAACGAAAATGAACTTGTCATCATAGTCAGTGGAAATATAGCATCCGCGCATTCCGTTGATATCGACAAGGTTCAGCTTTTTGAGGCTTCCGTCTTCTGCATTGATTCTGAAGGAAACAATACCGTCATCAGTTATCGAGTAAAGATATTTTTTGTTGTGCGAAATTGTGATATAAGACGGATTGGTGATTTCAATCGAGTTTTTGTAGCTGACATGACCTGTTTCGGGATCGAAATCGAATATTCTTATTCCATCCTTGTGATTTCTTGTATAGCCGGCACCATAGACAAGATATTTACCATTTGACATTTGAAGATACCTCCGTATTTGGTTATTTATTCATGTAAAAGTCTTTAATATGCGTGTATTGTGAACTCAGATTCCGAAGCATCAGATCCGCTGCGGTGAGTGCTGCCATCGTTTCGACGACTACAACAGCCCTCGGTACGACCAGTGGATCATGCCTGCCGCTTATATTTATCTCAGCGGGTTCGCCGTTTCTTCTGACAGTATGCTGTGTGCGTGCGATTGACGGCGTAGGCTTGAAGGCAACCCTGAATATAACGGGGCTTCCGTCTGACATTCCTCCCAGTGTTCCACCGGCATGATTGCTTGCCTTGTCTATAGCTCCGTTACGGGCTATAAAGGGGTCGTTGTTTTCAGAGCCTCTGGCTTTCGAGACCTCGAAACCGTCTCCGATTTCAAAGCCCTTAGCCGCTCCGATGGAGAGCATTGCCTTTGCGAGTTCGGCATCAAGCTTGTCGAAGACCGGTTCGCCTATTCCAGCCGGAAAACCGCTTATCCTGCACTCTACAACTCCGCCTGCGGAATCTTTTTCCTCTATCAGACTGCTGACGTATTCGGAAGCTTTTTCGTAGGTTTCCCTGTCTGCGAGACAGAGCGGATTTTCCCTCGAATATCTTATATCGACAGCGTCATCGGGAACGGTGTAGGGACCTATAGATTTTGCATAGGCATCGATTTTTACGTCAAGTCCTGCCAACAGTTTTGCGGCGACAGCACCGGCGGCTACCCGTCCTATGGTTTCGCGTCCGGAAGAACGTCCTCCGCCGCGATAATCCCTGAAACCGTATTTTTTATCGAAAGTATAATCAGCATGACCGGGGCGGTAAAGCTCAGCAATATCGCCGTAATCCTTTGAACGCTGGTCAGTATTTTCAACTATCAGGGAAATCGGACTTCCCTCTGTCATGCCTTCGAAAACACCTGACAGAATCTTTACCCGGTCGGCTTCGTTCCTCGCCGTAGTAAATCTGGACTTGCCGGGCTTTCTTCTGTCAAGGTAGATTTGTATATCTTCCTCGTTTAAGGGAATCCCCGCAGGGCATCCGTCTATTACAGCTCCTACAGCAGAGCCATGGGATTCGCCCCAGGTCGATACCCGAAAAATGGTTCCTAAAATAGAACCTGCCATTTAATTTTCCTCCGGATTTCTTTTGATTAATGAAAAAACCATTAATCACAGTTACGATAATAATATCACAATCGGCGGTAAATTCATATATATTATAGTTAAAAATAATTTTTTAAGTAAACGCAATAAATAATTGCGTTTACTATAATGTGATGCGTCTGGGTGCACTTGGAAAATAGCCGCTTTCAGCGGCTTGCACCCA
>CAJOPI010000316.1 GCA_905236275.1 uncultured Lachnospiraceae bacterium
GAGCTTAGTATTATGCCACACAGAGGGGGCAATCTTAAATGGCAAAACCCGTTACTGGAGCACGCTGAAAGCGTGTGAACAGTAACACTCAGCAATTTCAGGGGCTGAACGGATTAAAGATTGTCTTTAAATTTGTACTCTCCTTTGATATATTAAATATATATAAAACAGGGGAGGATTATGAATATGGAAGGACTTTTAGCTTTCATAACCGCAGTTTGCGGCAGAATTCAGGTGGTTTCAGATCTTTTCTGGAATTTTCCGACAAATTTTGAGGCATATGCGAATATTCCGATATTGGGAAATTTTTCGCTGGCTATCATTCTTCTTATTGGCTCGGGAATATATTTTTCAGTAAGACTTAGGTTTATACAGATAAGGAAATTTAAGCATGGTATTGAAGTGTTAAAGAAAAGTAAGGCTAAGACCGGAATCAGTCCACTGGCCTCATTCTTTCTGTCAACAGCCATGCGTGTAGGTCCCGGAAATATACTTGGTGTTACAGGTGCAGTTTCTGTAGGAGGACCCGGAGCACTTCTATGGATGTGGATCTCGGCATTTTTCGGCATGGCTACAGCATTTGTAGAGTCAACTCTTTCACAGATATTCAAAGAAAAAAAGGATGATGAATATATCGGTGGAATGGCGTTTTACGGGAGAAGACTTCTTGGTAATTCTGCAATTGTCGGCGTGATCCTGTCTTTAATGTATATAATTTATGCTATACTCTGTTTTCCGGCGCAGGGATTTAATACAGTATCAGCAATGGGACAGATAGCGGGAATAATCAGCGGACATGAGCTGCCAACCACACATGCGGTATACTGGATCGGTTTTGTCATTGTGATAATAGCTACATGTGCTGTTTCTTTCGGCGGAACCAGAAAGATTTCAAAAGTTACAGATGTACTTGTTCCGGTAATGGCGATCGTATATGTTTTGACAGTCATTGTCCTTATAATTATTAATTTCAGCAGAATACCCTGGTTCTTTTATGCAGTGTTTACGGAAGCATTTAAGCCTGAGGCTGTTTTTGGCGGTGCATTCGGAATTGCCTTGATGCAGGGAGTTAAGAGAGGACTGATGTCCAATGAGGCAGGTCAGGGAACAATTACAATGCCTGCAGCTGCTTCTGATGCAGCACACCCTTGTGATCAGGGCTGTGTACAGGCAATAGGAGTATTTCTGGATACTATTGTAATATGTACACTTACCGGTTTTGTTGTAATTATGGGAAGAGTCTGGCTGACAGATGACGGAGCAGCCTGGTTCGAACTCGGAAAGCTGCCTAAATTCCTTGCATCTGCTGCAGAGCTGACACCGGGAACAGGATTTAATAATGCGGTCACTTTGCTTATTTCTTTATGCTTTGGTCTTTTTGCATTTACCTGTCTTTTAGGATTTATGTCATTTTCCGAGATATGTGCAAACAGGATCAGCAGAAGCAGATTATTTATAAATATTATCCGTTTTATCGATATTGCTGTCATCTGCTTTGGTATGCTGACATCAATAGTTGGCTTGGATCTTGGAGCTTTATGGGATCTTTCTGATTTTGCAAATATTCTTATTGCATACTGTAATATTCCGCTGCTTTATATTGGATTTAACTATGTTAAAAAAGCGGAAGAGCAGTTCGAGGCAAATGACGGAAGCTCCTTCAATTCTAAAACAGTTGGACTGGATCTTCCGGTATGGGATGAAAAATCAAATAGCAAATAATATAAAACCGCAGGTCATCAGATATGAAATGACCTGCGGTTTGACATTTATTTATTTTTGGATGCATCCAGTATTGAATATAATAATTTGTAAAGTGCGTCGGCTTCTGTTTTACCGATATTTACACACGCTCCAACCTGGTAAGGAATATCGACAGCCTTCTCGCGGAAGGATAAACCTTTCTCTGTGAGGTAAAGACGAACAATTCGTTCATCATTAGGATCTCTTTTTCTCGAGATGAAGCCGTCCTGCTCCATCTTCTTTATGAGTGGAGTAAGTGTTCCGTTATTGAGGTAAAGCTTGGCTCCAAGTTCACTCATTGTAATGCCATCCTGTTCCCAGAGAACCATAAACACTATATACTGTGTATAGGTTATTCCTAAAGGCTTAAGAACAGGAGTATAGAGATTTACTATCTGTCTTGAAGCTGCGTATAACGGGAAACAGAGCTGATTTTTTAATTTTAGCTGTTCATATTTATTGTTTTCAGTCTTTTTATTCATGTCTGTCTGCCTGCCTGTTCTTTTAGATCAATGCCTCAACTGCTTTTTCGAGATCTTTCATATTTGCTGTGGGTTCAAAACGCTCAACTACGTTTCCTTCCCTATCTACGAGAAATTTAGTGAAATTCCATTTTATATCGGGATTTTTTTCGTAGTTGCTGTCAAATTTCTTAAGCATTGTTTTCATCATCAATGCGGTTGGACCTTTTCCAAATCCCACAAATCCTTTTTGTGATTTAAGGTATTCGTAAAGCGGAAGAGCATTTTCTCCGTTAATATCCGATTTCTTCATCTGAGGAAACTGAGTATTATATTTTAAGGTGCAGAATTCATGGATTTCTTCATCCGTGCCAGGGGTCTGACCGGCAAACTGATTACA
>CAJOPI010000317.1 GCA_905236275.1 uncultured Lachnospiraceae bacterium
ATGGCTACATAAGGTATGAGATTTCGAATTATTCGAAGCCCGGATTTGAATGCCGGCACAACCTTGTCTACTGGAACAGGGGCGAATATTTGGGCTTCGGCATAGGAGCGTCATCGCTGATGGGGCACACCCGTTTTGCGAATACAAGACATCTGAAGCAGTATATAGCCTCTAACGGAATGGCGGGTGTCAAGACGCAGGTGCTTTCCAGGAAAGACGAAATGGAAGAGTTTATGTTTCTTGGTCTCAGAAAGATTGAAGGAGTAAGCGAGGAAGATTTTAAGAAGACCTTTGAGCGTGACATGACCGAGGTATATGGGGAAATTCTCGAAAAACAGAAGGCTGACGGTCTGATAGAACACTTAAAGGACAGGTGGGCTTTTTCCGAAAGCGGTCTCGACGTTTCGAATACGCTTATGGCAGAGTACTTGTTTTAGTACACGCATATCATTGAGTAAGAAGGGAAAAAATAGTAAAATATATAATGATGCAGCATTGCGTGAATTGCGAAGCAATGGAGCAATGCGTGGGCATCAGTTGGGGGCAAAATACCTTTTGACCCCAATATCATATCATAAATCCTTTAAAGATTTGTAACGAAATATTTTTGGGTGGGTGAATCAGTGAATCGCTTTATAAGAGAAATAGAACGATATGAAGAAGCAAATGAAATAAGCGGGACATACGTTTTTGAGTACGATTCGTATGGCCCCGGTTATTGTATCTGTGCATCCTATGAATATATGTTTCCGCTGACGGATGATATGCTTAAGGACCAGATGTCGCTCCTTAAAAATCTTCCCGTTGTGGAACAGGACATTGAAAGGTTCGGTTCTTTTGTAAAGTCGCTTGAAGAGAACGGTGGTCGTAAGAGGGTACTTGTCAGGATAAAATGTATAGATGACAGGATAAGATGGTTCAAGGTTACGGCGGAACAGCTTAACGGTCTGAACAACCAGACGGTAAGGCTTATCGTTATACTGCAGGATGTTAATTCTGAAATACTTGCAAAAAGGGAACTCGAATACCTTTCAACCTTTGATACTCTGACCCAGCTTTACAATCAGGATGCTTTTTATGAGAAAATGGTGGATACTCTTGTGACCGAGGATGATGAGTTTGCACTGTTTACACTTGGAATAGATAATTACGGAGTGATAAATGACCGTTTCGGACCGGATACGGGAAAGAGATGCGTAAGGTATCTGTCAAAATGCATCAAAAAACATCTGCGCTGGGGGGAGCTTGGCTGCCGCTATGCGGACGAGAGCTTTATGATTCTGAAAAAATACGAAAAGGATGATGAACTCATTTCGTTTGTGAAAGCTCTCACAGAAGACTTTGACCCCGATGAGGCAAAGCGAAGCGGGGCAGGTCTTGAATTCGGAATATATAAAATCATAAATAAAGATATTCCCGTACAGCTTATGGGCGACAGAAGCCAGCTCGCAAAAAAAGGCGTAATGGGCAACAGGGAGATGAATTACTGCTTTTACAATGATAAGATAAGGCTTCAGAGACAGCGCTATTCCGAAATGGAAAGCGAAATGGAAGACGGGCTTAAAAACCACGAGTTTATCATGTACCTTCAGCCCAAGATAAGTCTCGTTACGGGGAAGATTTACGGTGCGGAGGCGCTTGTGCGCTGGGAGCACAACGGCGAGATACGTATGCCGAATGAGTTTCTTCCGCTTTTTGAAGAAAACGGATTCATAAGGAAAATCGATGAATTTATGTGGAATGAGGCAGCCGAATATATAGCCGGTATACGGAAAATGGGCTTTGACATTCCGGTTTCCGTAAATATTTCGCGTTACCACATTACAAATACGGAGCTTGAAGAAACCTTAAGAGAGATAACAAGGCGTCAGGGTATAGAAAACAAATATCTTGAGCTTGAAATAACGGAAACGCTTTTTATAAAGAATGTTGCAACTCTTTATAAAAAGATGGAAAATCTGAAGAAAAACGGATTCGTGGTTGAAATGGACGATTTCGGGTCGGGTTATTCCTCGCTTAATATGCTAAGAGAAGCTCCGGTCGACGTGGTAAAGATAGACAAGTATTTCATGGACGAACTTCTCATGACCCGCAAGGGTGAAATAGTTGTTGAGAATATCGTTCGTATGCTGAAGCAGCTTGGCATCCTTGTAATAGCGGAGGGTGTGGAGAAAAAAGACCAGGTGGAATTTTTAAAAAGTGTCCGCTGTGACGTGGTGCAGGGCTTCTACTTCTCGAAGCCCGTTCCGGCAGCAGACTTTACTGAGATGCTGAAGTCTGAGGGAGATTAGAAATATATGCTGGATATTTATGAATTGCTGCGTCAGGCATCGGAAGCAGATGCTTCGGACGTACATATAAGCGTCGGTGTTTCACCGCGTTTCAGAGTGCATGGAGAGATAATCACCACAAACTTTCATAAAATGACACCCTCGGATACGCTTGAAATACTTTTAAGCCTTATGTCTCCGGATCAGAGAGAACGTTTTGAAACAGACGGGGAAATAGATTTGTCGGTATCCATACCTTCAGCCGGACGCTACAGGGTAAATGCCTATAAACAGAGGGGAAGCATAACTATCGCACTTCGTCTTGTAGACATGAAAATACCCGACACCTCGCTGCTGAAAATACCTGAAAACGTTATGGAGCTCTGCGACGAGCACAGGGGACTTATAATGATAACGGGACCGGCAGGCTCGGGAAAATCCACAGTCATTGCGTCAATGATAGAAAAGATCAACATGACGAGAGCCTGCAATATAATAACTCTTGAAGACCCGATAGAATACCTGCATTCCCACAACATGGCTACAGTCAACCAAAGAGAGATAGGACTTGATGCTAAGGATTATATAACAGCATTAAACTCCGCGCTGAAGCAGGACCCTGACGTACTGGAGCTCAGGGGACCCGAAAACGAAGAAGAGGCCTCGAAGATTTTCATGGCAGCTGATACCGGCAGACTCGTCTTTTCTTCTATGTATACCATGAGCGCGGTTGAAACGGTGATGGGACTTCTCGACCTTTATCCGGATGAACGCCGTTCGCAGGCAAGAAACCGCCTTGCAAACTCGCTTAAGGCGACGGTTGCAAGACAGCTTCTTATCGGCTCTGATGGCGGACGTATACCTGCTTATGAGGTTATGATAGTAGATAATAAGATACGGCAGATCATCAGGAACGGAGAGATTGATGAACTGGAAGAATATGTTGAAAGCAGCAGCTACGAAAACATCCTGACCATGGATAATTCGCTCTACGGTCTTTTCAGTGAGGGAAAGATAAGCGCGAAAACCGCTGTACAGGCGGCAAAAGACCAGGAAAAGATGAGGGAAAGGGTTACTGAACAATAATCATACTTTTCTCAGATAATTATTCTTTCCGACTTCTTCAGCCAGATCTTTTAACTGGAGCTGCAGGAGAACGGTTAAGAGGTCGGGAACCGGAAGTGATGCCATGTTTGAAAGTGTGTCGAGATTCTGTGGGTAGAGGTCCAAGACCTTGTAAACCTTCGCCTCGATTCCGCTTAAGGGCACGTTTGTTTTTGACTTATATTCGGTCTTTTCGGTGCTGAAAATTCCCATACCTTCAAGGATATTTGTAGGGGCGAGGGCGATTCCCGCGCCGTCTTCGATGAGCTTCAGACAGCCGGAGCTTAAAGGGTCGGTCAGCCGTCCGGGGATGGCATAGACATCCTTTCCCTGCTCTATGGCACGTTTTACGGTTATGGACGTGCCTGATTTTATTTTTGCCTCGACTACAAGGATAACGTCTGCGAGTGCTGAAATTATTCTGTTCCTTAAGGGGAAGAATCTTGGAAGGGGATTGGTTCCGGGCGGATATTCCGATATCAGTCCACCCTTCAGGACTATTGTGTCAAAAATTTCTTTGTTCTGTTTTGGATAAATCACATCAATACCGTTTCCCAAAACTCCGAAGCTTGCATGTCCTGCGTCGGTTGCCGCTTTCTGCGCAATCCCGTCTATTCCTCTTGCCATTCCGCTGATAATCTGCACACCTGCATCGGATAAAGCTTCAGCGAAGAATTTTGCCATCGCCGCGCCATAAGCCGAACAGTCCCTTGCCCCGATAATCGCCACCGCCGGTCTGGAAGGGTCGGGAAGCCGCCCGCGGACATAGATTCCTCTTGGTGCATTTGTTATAAACTTAAGTTTTTCGGGGAATTCTTCGTCAAAGGGTGTAAGAAAACGTATTTCTTTTTCTTCATATTTCTCCATTCCAATATCTCCTGTCTATTTCCTTGTAAGCAATGGCTTCACTCAGATGCCTGCATTTTATCCTGTCCGAATGGTCAAGGTCGGCTATGGTTCTGGCAGTTTTCAAAAGTCTGTGAAATCCTCTTGCAGAAAGGCAGCTCTTCTTGAAGCTGCTGTTTATGAGCCGTTCTTCCTTCAGACCGAGCTTACAGTAAAGCTTGATTTCCCTTATGCCTATGTCGGAATTGAAATGAAGCTTTGTGCCTTCATAACGTTTTGACTGTATTTCCACTGCGTCTGAAATCCTTTCCCTTATCTTTTCGGAAGACTCTTCCTCGTCTGCCGCAGCCATCAGCTCGTCGAATTTTATCTCTGACGATTCGACACAGATATCAATTCTGTCTAAGAGAGGACCGCTGATTTTCGAAAGATATTTGTTTATCTGGACCGGAGTGCAGCTGCACTTTTTCCTGTTGGGGAAATAACCGCATTTGCAGGGGTTCATAGCCGCGATAAGAAGAAAATCAGTTGGGAATACACAGGCTCCTGCGGTGCGCTGGACGTGAATCACCTTGTCCTCTATGGGCTGGCGAAGGATTTCCAAAGAAGACATATTGAATTCGGGAAACTCGTCAAGAAAGAGCACGCCTCTGTGGGCAAGGCTCACCGCTCCGGGCTTGGGTATCTTACCGCCGCCTGCGAGGGCGTTTGGCGAAATGGTATGATGCGGGCTGACAAATGGCCGCTTTGTGACGATTCCTTCCTTGCCTAAAAGCCCCGCAACACTATAGATTTTGGAAATCTCAAGACATTCATCGACGGTAAGCGGCGGAAGAATTGAAGGGATACATTTTGCCATCATTGATTTTCCGCTTCCGGGCGGACCTATCAGGAGGATATTGTGCATTCCTGCCACAGCAACCTCTATACCGCGCCTTGCAGCGGACTGTGAATGGACGCTGCTGAAGTCAGCATCAGAGACCTGCGGTTTTGCAAGCGCGTCCTTTAGCGAAAAAGAGGTTGCTTCTATTTCAGTTTCTTCATTTATATATGCAACTGCTTCCTGCAGATTTTTAACCCCTATGATTTTTATCCCTTCTACAGCCGCGCCTTCCATGGCATTGTCGGCAGGAACGATAAAACGGTCACAGCCGTTCTGCTTTGCTTCTATGACCATGGGGAGTACGCCCGTTATCGCCTTGACTTCTCCCGAAAGGCTCAATTCCCCGGCTACGGCTGTTTTTTCTAAATTTTTCCCTAAAACGATTCCCATGGAAGAAAGAAGTGAAAAGGCGACAGCGAGATCATAAGAAGAACCGCTTTTGCGCACGTCCGCGGGAGACAGATTCACCGTTATCCTTTTCGGCGGCAGGATATAGCCGCTGTTTTTCATTGCTGTTTTGATGCGCTCCCTGGATTCCTTCACCTCGCTGCCTAAGAAACCTACCATTTCAAAAACAGGCAGTCCGCCCGCAGAAATGTCAGCCTCCGCTGCGATCATGATGGCATTCATACCATAAAGCGCAACAGTATTTATACTGCTGAACATAAAACCTCCATTATATGTGATTATCTTTTTGGGATTAAATAATAATGATATGTTTCACTTTTTTCGTGAACGCTCAATAGAATAACCCGAATGGAATTTTTTGTCAAGCTGAAAAATCTGAAAATCAAAAAACAAAAACTTGCAAAGTTGAAAAAAATGGTGTATAGTTGCAACGATTTATACTCTTTTTGCGACAGTTGAAAATATTGGAGCAATATATTTGTAAAACAATCATTAACGGGATAAGGACGTGGGTTAATGGCAAAAAATCTTGTTATCGTCGAGTCACCGGCAAAGGTGAAGACAATAAAAAAATATCTGGGTAAAAATTATTCGGTTGTGGCTTCAATGGGGCATGTGCGTGATCTTCCCAAAAGTCAGATGGGAATAGATATCGAAAATGACTTCGAGCCTAAGTATATAACGATAAGAGGAAAGGGAGAGCTTCTTTCCGAGCTTAGAAAAGAAGCAAAAAAGGCAGATACGATTTATCTCGCAACTGACCCTGACCGCGAAGGTGAAGCGATTTCATGGCATCTTAAAACGGCATTGAAGCTTGATGCGGCAGATTCCAAGAAAAAGGTCGAGAGAATCACCTTCAATGAAATTACAAAAACAGCGATAAAAAATTCCTTAAAGAGTCCGAGAGACATTGATATGAATCTCGTGGATGCACAGCAGGCGAGACGTGTGCTTGACAGAATGGTTGGCTACAGCATATCTCCGCTTCTCTGGGCGAAGGTCAAGAGAGGACTTTCTGCAGGAAGGGTTCAGTCTGTTGCCTTAAGGATAATCTGCGAGAGGGAGAGCGAGATAGATGCTTTCATTCCGGAGGAATACTGGACTATAGAGGCGAATTTCGGCGTAAAAGGCGAGAAAAAGCCTATCGAGGCTAAGTTCTATGGAAGCATAAAGGAAAAGCTTGCCATAAATTCTAAAGAAGAAGCGGATACGATCCTTAAATACTGCAAAAAAGCGAAATATAAGGTTGCAGACGTAAAGAACGGGGAAAGGGTTCGTAAGGCTCCCATGCCCTTTACAACAAGCACTATGCAGCAGGAAGCTTCTTCTGTGCTGAATTTTGCGACCCAGAAGACCATGAGGATTGCCCAGCAGCTTTATGAAGAGGGACTTATTTCCTATCTTCGTACAGACTCCACCCGTATTTCAGATGATGCCAAGGAGATGGCTGCTGATTATATAGAAAAGAATTACGGAAAAGAATATCTTGCGGAGCCTAACAGAAAAAAGTCTGACGCAAAGAAGATACAGGACGCGCATGAGGCTATACGTCCGACTGACCTCGAAAAGAGCCCTGTTGAACTGAAGGACAGCCTTTCGAGAGACCAGTTCAGGCTTTACCAGCTCATCTGGAAGAGATTTATCGCAAGCCAGATGGCACCTGCAAAATATGCAACAAAGAACGTAAAGATACAGGCAGGCGATAAATATCTCTTTACTGCGTCCGCTTCAAAGGTGAAGTTTGCCGGATTCATGAATGTTTATACCGAAAGCGGAGAGGAGAAGACCGGCGGAAATGTTATTTCGGGAGAAATCGCTGCTGACAGCGTCCTTTCGTTAAATGAGATAAACGGCAAACAGCATTTTACGAATCCGAGTCCCCATTATACGGAGGCTTCTCTTGTAAAAGCCCTGGAGGAGCTTGGAATCGGACGTCCGAGTACCTATGCGCCTACGATAACGACGCTTCTTGCGAGAAGATATATCACAAAAGAGCAGAAGAACCTTTATGTGACGGAAATCGGAACGGCTGTTGACAAGATTTTGGAAGAAGCTTTTCCGGGAATCGTTGATGTTAATTTTACCGCGAATTTCGAGACCCTGCTTGACGGAGTTGAGGCAGGAAGGGTTAAATGGAAGACCATCATAGAGAACTTTTATCCCGATCTGGAAAAAGCCGTAGAGAAGGCTGAGAAGGAAATAGAGGAAGTCGAGATCCGCGATGAGGTTACGGATGTTGTTTGTGAGGAATGCGGGCGCAACATGGTCGTAAAGTACGGTCCGCATGGCAAATTCCTTGGCTGCCCGGGATTTCCGGAGTGCAGGAATACAAAGCCTTACTACGAGAAGATTGATGTCAAGTGTCCGAAGTGCGGAAATGATATCGTTATGCGAATGACCAACAAGGGAAGGCGTTTTTACGGCTGTCTCGGTTATCCGGAATGCGATTTCACAAGCTGGCCCAGACCTTCGAAGAAGAGCTGCCCCGACTGCGGAGGGCTCATGGTCGAGAAGGGCAAGAAGCTTGTATGTATTAATGAAGAATGTAAAAAAGTAATAGATAGGGAAGAGGAAGAAGATTGAGCAGCGTAGAGTTACTTGATAAAACAAGGAAGATAAACAGGTTATTACACGACAATCAGAAGACCAAGGTAGTATTTAATGATATATGCGAATGCATGGGTAAGCTTATTGACTCCTGTTCATTTGTACTGAGCAAAAAGGGAAAGATGCTCGGAAGCTTTAATGAGATGGCTGAGGAGATACTGCCCTTCAATGATGAGGTAGGCGAATTTATCCGCCCCGAGATAAATGCGAGGCTTTTAGAAGTCCGTTCAACACAGGAAAATGTCAATACGGATACTCTGGGCCTTAAGATGCCGGGAGAGAAGAAGTGGTATATGATGGTTGCTCCCATATATATCGCGGGAGAGCGTCTCGGAACCCTCATGGTATGCAGGAACAGCGATAATTATTCCATAGACGACATAATCGTTACGGAATATACCACTACTGTTGTAGGGCTTGAAATCATGCGTTCCGAAAGTGAGGAGCACGCTGAAGAGGACAGAAGGGTAAAAAATATCCGTCTGGCGGTAGCATCTCTTTCGAGCTCTGAGTCAAAAGCCATGAGGCAGGTACTCCGCGAACTCGATTCTGACGAGGGCATCATTGTTGCTTCAAGGATTGCCGACGAAGTCGGTATAACCCGTTCTGTTATAGTGAATGGTCTCAGAAAACTTGAAAGTGCCGGCATAATCGAATGTCATTCCTCGGGAATGCGTGGAACTTTCATCAGAATACTTAATGATGACATCCAGACAGAAATGCTTCCATAATAGGATAGCTGAAATTCCGGTTATTAAATGATGTTGGGGTCAAAAGTGATGTCAGGGATTGTTCCGTGCTTCGCACTCCCACAATCCCACCCAATATTCGTGTTTTCGTGTTGC
>CAJOPI010000318.1 GCA_905236275.1 uncultured Lachnospiraceae bacterium
CATGCTCCAGAAATGAATGATAACGTTGGCGTTGTATTCAAGAGCACGCGCCAGACATTCATACGAACTGAAAGCATCAAAAAGATCTGCAGAAGTGCGATATGTCAAATGAGCCTTGTATATGCTGAAGGCTCCCATGACCGTTTGTAAGTTGGAGGAATTGCAGAAATCCATACCCTTTTTCAAGTCCCTCATCTCAAAAGGATATATCCCCCATATAAGTATTTTCTCCTCTATAACCTCAAATTCCGTAGTCCAGACTTTATCATCATCCCTGAATCTGAGGCTGTAGTGACCATTATTCCCATCAAACTCATAGGAATTATATTGCAAAAGATATTTCAATTCCTTTTCAGCGTCATTCTCCTCCCAGCTCGATGAGTTGGGGCGTTCCAGTTGAAATATCATTTATGGCTGTCTCCCTCGGGGCAAATTCAGGAACTTTCCCTCTAAGCAGCGGTCTTCCACCGCCGAGGATCGCTTCAAGTCTCTGATTGCCGATTCTGTCCCTTATGTAAACGATCATCTCCGACGGAAGTTTTTTTATAAGGGAAGGATTTGACTCCAGTGTCCCAATAAGCTCCTGCAGGCTGAACTCCGAAAAGGCATCTTCTTTCTGCTTTTCGGTTGACCCTGCAGTTACGTCTCCCTTATCCTTTTTCCGTTGGCTGTCCTTGTCGAAATCTTCAATCATTTTGCTTTAAGGATTTTCTCTTCCCTCTGTTTCTTCCATGTCATCAATACTGCCGTCATCATCTCCGGATGCCGAAGCCGCCTTCTCCTCCCCCTCAAAAGCAGTTCCCAGAAAATCATCCGACAGAAACATCTGCTCTGCCGCCAGTGCATCAAACTGCAGCTTTCGCAGATGATCAAGGAAACGTTTCTTCATCTGCGTCTTTTTCTCTATCACATGTTCAAGCTTTATTATTCCGGAGCTTAAAATCTGCTTTTCCCTTGGAGAATTCGTATTTTTCAGCTTTTCCCTATAGCTTTCCAAAAGCTCCTTCTCTTTTTTATCCGTAAGGAAGGGATATTCTTTTCTGTAGGTTTCGGCTCCGTCAGTTCCCATCTTGCCTTCAGCGACATCCTGCATCGACTTCAGGGTCCATCTCGCATCCTTCAGCGAATCGACCACAAGACCCACCGCACTTTCTGCCTCGCCTCTATTGAAAACGAGTTTTGCTCCTTCATTGCCAGGTACAAGTCTGTGTACTGACTCTCTCTGAAAAAGCTTTCTCTCCTTGCGGTTCTTTGCATTTTCCTGTCCAACTGAACGGTTCAGGCAGGAAAAGAACATCGTCTTCGCAGTCCCGGCAACAACTGCCGATGAAAGCTGCCCCCTCTTGAATGCGGTTTCGGCAAATCTACCTAATTTAGGCTCGTTCTCTGCCTTACGTGGCTCATATTTATTATCAAAATCAGTCTTTGCACCGATCCGGCTTTCTGACTCGCCTTCTTCCCCGTTCTCCCGTTTCTCTCCCCGTCTTTCTTCATTCCCGGCACTCATGCCGTCTTCGTCCTGCTCCCTCGCCCTCGCCTGTCCTGCAAGGTCAAAGCTCTGACAAAAGCTTTCATCCAGATGAAAGATAGGATCGCGGTTCCGGAACTTCTCCGTTCCCGTTACCCCCGCAATCTGTCGCCTTATCTCCCCCGATTCTTCCTGAGGTTCATCGAAATCCTTAAATTCCTTTTCTTTCTTAAGATATTTATTTATGGTCATCACCGACTATCTATGGAACTGAAAACAAAATGATGTTGGGGTCAAAAGTGAGGTCAGGGATTGTGCCGTGCTTCGCACAGCTGTGCATACACTCTCACTAAGTTCACTACGCGTTCGTAGTATCCCACAATCCTGACATCATAAAATTGTTTATAGAAACTTTATAACATGATAAGTTAATTATACTAAATTTTCTAATAATTAAAACGTCATTCTGAATATTTTATTGTTCTTTTTGTCATACTTTAACATCTTCACCCACATTTTCATTCAGATTTTCATACAATCCCCACAATAGCCCACAACAAACCAACAATCTTCAGTTCGCTTTTTTATAATAAGTTCCTAAAGCACGCAAAAAAGAGGTACTGAAGATTATCTCTCCAATACCTCGAATACTCTGACCCGGGTAAGCCGTTCCCCTGCCAAATGACTCCTAGCCGATGCTAGGTGGGTTACCTCAACTCATCGTCTGTCTTCCGCTCCTACGCGATAAATCGTGTCCGAAAAACGGCGGCGGCATGACATCGGACTTTGTGACTGTTGGAATCCCATTTAAAGTAAATGTAGGTTCAAATAAAACAGAAGCTGTCGTACTTCCCAGG
>CAJOPI010000319.1 GCA_905236275.1 uncultured Lachnospiraceae bacterium
AAACGCATCGAATCGGGGCTTGATGTCCTGTCCGTCGAAGCCGGAAGTCTTGACGGAATACTTGTAACTCATGAACATCTCGACCACGTGAAGGGGCTCGGAGTCATGACAAGGCGTTACCGGCTTCCTATCTACGCAAGCAGGGGAACGATAGAGGCACTGCTGAAGACTAAGGACATGGCGAATGCACCGCAGGAGCTTTTTCACGAAATCAGAGCGGATGAGAGCTTTAAGATAAAGGATCTGACCATCAATCCCATAAAAATCTCTCATGACGCGGCAGAACCCGTAGCCTACCGCTTTGACGAAGGAGAAAAAGCTGCAGCTGTCGTTACGGATCTTGGCAGCTACGACAGCTATATACTTGACAGGTTAAAGGGTGTCAAAGCCCTTCTCATAGAAGCCAATCATGATGTAAGAATGGTTGAAAGCGGGAAGTATCCTTATTATCTGAAACGCAGAATACTTTCCGAAAAGGGCCATCTGTCAAATGAGAGTGCCGCAACGCTGACACTTGACCTGATGGACAGGGGAGAAATATTAAGATATTTATTATTGGGGCATTTGAGTAAAGAAAACAATTATGAGGAACTTGCTTACGAAACAGTAAGAATGGAGCTTAGAATGCTTGGAGGAGGCTCGATTCCGAAGGATTTCAGTCTTTCTGTTGCCAAGAGAGACAGATGTTCTGAAATTATTGAATTTTGATAAATTTCTAAAGAGGAGCCATTATGAAAAAAGTAATCATCACCGTAGTCGGAAAGGATACTGTAGGTATCATTGCAAAGGTATGTACTTATCTTGCGAATAACAGGATAAATATTTTAGACATTTCGCAGACAATCGTAAGCGGATATTTCAACATGATGATGATCGTTGACTTTGCGGAAAGTGCCAAGCCCTTTGATGATGCTTCCGCAGAGCTTGAACAGGTAGGTAAGGAAATCGGCGTAGTTGTAAAATGCCAGCTCGAAGATATTTTTGACTCGATGCACAGAATCTAAGGAGCGGACATTTATGATAAACATCTACGAAGTTAAAGAAACAAATGACATGATAGAAAAGGCTAACCTTGACGTAAGGACGATCACACTTGGTATAAGCCTGATGGACTGTATTGATGCAGACATAGATGCGGTATGCTCGAAGATAGAGGAGAAGATATGCCGAGTTGCTAAGAACCTCGTCGCAACGGGACGCGAGATAGAAAGAGAATATGGTATACCGATTGTAAATAAGAGAATCTCCGTAACTCCCATTGCCCTTGTGGGCGGTGCTGCCGCAAAGAAAAGCAGTGATTTCGTAAAAATCGCAAAGGTGCTTGATAACTGCGCAAAGAAGCTGGGTGTCAATTTCATAGGCGGTTATTCGGCTCTCGTGTCAAAAAACATGACAAAGGCTGATGAACTGCTTATCCGCTCAATCCCGAAAGCTCTTTCAGAGACGGATTTTCTCTGTTCAAGCATAAATCTTGGCTCTACAAAGACCGGAATAAACATGGATGCGGTACGCCTTATGGGTGATATCGTAAAGGAGACGGCAGAGCTTACAAAAGAAAACGATTCTTTTGGCTGTACGAAACTGGTGGTATTCTGTAATGCTCCTGATGACAATCCTTTCATGGCCGGTGCCTTTCATGGCGTAACCGAGGGAGATGCGGTCATCAACGTGGGGGTAAGCGGTCCCGGAGTTGTAAAGACGGCTTTAGAGAGCGTTAGAGGCGAAAGCTTTGAGGTTCTTTGTGAAAAGATCAAGAAGACTGCTTTCAAGATCACGAGGGTGGGTCAGCTTGTTGCACAGGAAGCATCTAAGCGTCTGAATATACCTTTCGGAATAATAGACCTTTCACTTGCTCCGACACCGGCAGTTGGTGATTCCGTTGCTGATATTCTACAGGAAATAGGTTTGGAGTACGCAGGTGCACCCGGTACTACAGCTGCGCTTGCACTCTTAAACGATCAGGTAAAGAAGGGCGGCGTAATGGCATCAAGCTATGTCGGAGGTCTTTCGGGGGCGTTCATTCCTGTGAGCGAGGATCAGGGGATGATAAATGCCGTCGAAGCTGGAGCACTCAGTCTTGAAAAGCTGGAAGCAATGACCTGTGTATGTTCTGTAGGTCTTGATATGATCGCGGTTCCCGGTGATACGCCCGCAAGCACTATAGCAGGCATAATTGCCGATGAGATGGCACTTGGAATGGTCAATCAGAAGACAACGGCAGTACGTATAATTCCCGTTGTCGGCAAAACTGTGGGTGAGA
>CAJOPI010000320.1 GCA_905236275.1 uncultured Lachnospiraceae bacterium
AGGAATCGGAGTCTTCTTATCAAGAGGTCCTTCAACGCACTTGCCGTTTACATCAGTTGAGTAATCAAACTTAAACTCAAAGCTGATACGGGATTCCTCCGGAACCATTCCATAGAGGAGGAACGGGAGATTGATCTCCTGATCACCCACCATGCCACTCTTATTCTCCGGATCAGGCAGGGCATTCTTTAACCTGTTGGCAGGAAGTCCCAGATTCTCCTGATTAAAGATGATAAGAGGTCTTTCCACCTTGAACATGACATGACGGATATATTCACCTCCGGCACCGGTGAACTTAAAGGTCACATCCACTTCATTTTTTGTAACGTTCTCAGGAACTGTCACTCTGGCAGCTCTCCAGGCACAGCCATTAACAATATTTCCCCTGTCTTCAACAATGAGCTGCCCGTCATCCGAGTAGCAGGTGATCTGTGCCGTCAGGTCATCTCTTGCCAGCTTGACATTCTGAATTGGCTTATACTCTTCAATCCTTGCATAGACCCACTGAGTCTCGCCTACCTTAAGAGTATCTCCAAACTCCTTGTAGACGATCATTTTATATTCTACAGGGTCTTTTTCTTCCTCCTCAGTTTCTTCCTGCGGTTCTTCTTTCTTTACCTTTTGCGTTTTATCCCTGTTATCTTTACCCTTGGATTTATTATCCTTGGCCGTATCGTCCTTATTCTTGCCCTTTTTCTTTTTGACTGCTAAAAAACCACCCACAGCAAGACCACCGATAACCAGCGGCAAAAGAGGATTTCCATTCTCGTCCGTCTCCTGCTTCTTGCCTTCTACGATGTCGTTATTAATGGTTGTTCCTTTATCTTTTTCCTTGACTTCATCCTCTTTGGGATTGTCCTTTTCTTTTTCTGCTACTGTGGTGTCTTCCTGAACATTCTTTTTGAAGGGTTCCAGCTCCTTTGTTCTGTCCCAGGATGTCAGTTCAAAATAATGATACATGTCATTATGTTGAGCATTCTTAACATTAAGCGGCTGTTCCTCCTCATCAATATCAACCGCATATTCTCTCAGTATATCGCAGAACAAATAATACCTTGCTTCAACCCTATACAATCCCAACTGTGGGTAATACCATATTTCAAAATCTGAGGGCTCAGGAGTGGCGCCTGAAGCCTTACTTGCATATCTGTATGTATATGTCGCCAACAGATTCATATAATCTGCGTTACCTGTAAGCAGATCTTCACAGTATCTGTCAATCGGCGCAGAATTACTTTGTATCTGTGTACTCCACTCAGAAATCGCGTCCTTGTCAGTTATTGAAGAAACATACTCCTTTAATTCAAAAGACCCTAAAGTATCGAAGGTGCCTTTCATCAGGATACCCTGATTTCCCTCCTCGTCTTCTTCCTCCTTTACATCGTTTATTGTACCTGTAAATGTAAACGCAGGTCTTTCAGCCAGGCTAAACCACGGAAGCAAACCAACGCTGGGACTTACGTGTGCAGCAGTTGCTGCTGCCGGAAGATACATACTGACATGTCCGTTACTATCTATTGTAAGTTTGTAGCCCGTGCGGTCTTTATTGTAATAGTCCGGGAAAAAAGTTCTGGAATCAATGTAGTATCCATCAGCATTATAATCATGATCATCAAGAACACCTGCCTCAAGGTACTCCTCAATGTCATATATGAGATCATAATAATCGTAATAATGCATTTCTATATCTACAGGTTCTATGGGGATTTCACTTTCAGTTGCATAGACTGTATAAAAGCCCCCGATTTTACACAGTGCATCCGAAAAAAACATACTGATTGCCGCAAACATGGATAGCAGCATGATAAAAGATTTTTTTCTGTACGATCTATCTCTCATAATATGCTCCACTTTTTCTTTTTCAGAACTACAAAGAAGATCACAGCCACTAAGATAGCTAAAGCCACAATTACTACCAGTATTGCAGGCCCCGACGAAAAAGCTACCCCAATCCCGTCATCAATGGTAATCCAGCCGGGTCCCATTACCTGTACAGGGCCATCGGGTTCGTAATAACCGGGATCAGCATCCGGAACATTATCATTATTTTCGGCTTCCTCCTTAGGTGGCTCAGGCTCGATGGTAATGGTCTCTATCTTGTCAATGACCCTGGTGTATTCGTACACTACCCTCATAAGAAGACCGTTCTTTTTTTCGTCCTTAACTTCCAGAACAACAGCGCTTTTAAGGCCCTCCGTTGTAGGATCAACCTCTGTGTCATAGAAGAATCCCATTCTCTTCATTCTCATGGTGACGTTGCAATTAGCGCCGACAGCTTCCGGAACTTCATTATTTAAAGATATCCTTTCCGGCCTGCCGCTGTTGTTAAAGCGACCGCTTTCCTCATCCTTATAAAAGAACACTCTTTTAGGCCTTTCGGGAAATCCCTGCTCTTCCTCACCTTCCACCAGAGGAAGGTTCATAAGGGTAATCATCACATCGCCTAAAGGGTCGCCGAAGCTTGACCGTCTTGAAACATTGAGCTCTGTTGAAAAAGGATAAACAGATCCTGCATATTTCTTCTCAAGTTTTGGAGCACTTACCGTATAGGTAGTCTTGGAAATTCCCTTTTTGCAGGTAAGAACTGCGCCACCATCACTATCCCATTTTCCGGAGATCTTAACACCATCAATCTCATCAGTAGCATCACCCGGGCCGTAGTAACGCACATCTGTCAAAACCCAGTGATACTCCACGATGGTTTTTGTCTCAGCATCCTCTGCATAGGAAACAGCCTTTAGCCCAGTAGCCAAAAGCATAACAATGATCGGTGTCATCACAATAAAGCTCAGTTTTCCGAGGATAATTCTTTTCATGCTCCATGCCCCACTTTTATAGTTACTGCGGTGTTCCACAATTCGAACAGAACTTTACTCCCGGGCGAAGCTGTCCGCCGCAGTTTCCGCAGAATCTGATCTGAATCGGTTCAGGAGTCGGATCAAAAGACGGAACCGGTGTAGGTTCTGAAACCGGCTCAGGGTTGGGCTCCATAGCCGGAGCGAGGGCTGGTTCCATAGCCTGCATCGGAACAGGTTCATCTTCATCGGGAGCTTCATCTGAAAAACTTACCACAGAAATATCCTCATCAGAGGAGAAGCTGATCACAGGTTCCTCTTTCATTGATGATTCCTGTACTAAAGGCTCCTCCTGCTCCATAGGTTCGCTAAAGGATTGCACGGGAATCTCATCCGATACATCAGGTGCCGGAGGCGTCAAAAGACCTTCCGGCGGTTCATCTGATATGACAACTTCCGGCACATAGGAGTCCTGCACTTCTTCCCAGGCAGCCTTCAGTTCATTAAGGGCATCTATGAGATTATCTATAGCCTTTGATACGCGGTCACTGTTTCCCATTTCATTCCTTCCTATTCTGTCAAGCCTGAAAATACGATTTTTACTGGCTTTGACGATTTTGTTATTCCTCAAAACAGGAGCCAAAGGTGATGA
>CAJOPI010000321.1 GCA_905236275.1 uncultured Lachnospiraceae bacterium
AAAAAAGTCTATTTTCACCTTGCGGTCGATACTGCAATGAGCAGGATAGGAGTCCGTCCTGATGATTCGTCCTTAGATATGGTTGAAAAAATTGCCGGTCTTGCGAATGTGGAAATGGAAGGGATATTTACACATTTTTCGAAGGCCGATATGGTCGGCAGGGAGAATACTTTAGGACAGATAAAAAAATTCAGCGATTATATAGAAAAACTTAAGGAAAGAAATGTGGAATTTAAAATCCATCACTGTTCAAATTCCGCGGGCATCGTGGAATACGCTGAAGCCAACATGGATATGGTAAGAGCGGGCATAACCCTTTACGGACTCTGGCCATCAAATGAAGTAAGGCGCGATATAATTGAACTCAAACCATTACTTGCACTGAAAAGCCATATCGTATATATTAAGTATATTGAGCCTGGCGAAGCGGTAAGCTATGGCGGAACCTATACGGCAGAGGAAAGGCGCAGGGTTGCCACTATTCCTGTGGGTTACGGCGACGGTTATCCGAGGAGCCTGTCAAATAAGGGATATGTGCTGGTTAAAGGAAAGAAAGCCCCGATACTCGGGCGGGTCTGCATGGATCAGTTCATGGTTGACGTTACGGATATAGAAGACGCGGCTGAGGGAGACGAGGTAACACTTATCGGACGTAACGGAGAGCAGGAGATAAGCATGGAGCTCCTGGGAGACCTTTCGGGACGCTTTAATTATGAGCTTGCATGCGATCTGGGCAGACGTATTCCGAGAATATATATCAAAGATGGAAAGGCAGTAGCAGTCAGAGACGAATTCAGAGATGTTGTCAAAAATAAGTGATCTATTTAAGAAAAAAGATAAATTAGATGAAGATGAAATAATCTCAATGGTCAACGAAGGTCATGAGAAGGGAGTTTTCGAAGCCTCGGAAGCTGAGATGATCAACAAGGTCTTCAAATTTTCCGATAAGGAAGCCCATGATATAATGACTCACAGGGAAAATATCATAGGAATCGATGCCGATGATGTCCTTGAAAATGTCGTTGACTTTATGCTGGACGGCAATAAATCCAGATATCCCGTATATGAGGAAAATATTGATAATATCATAGGTGTGATATATTTTAAGGATGTCATGAAAGCCAATGTGCGCCCCGATCTGAGACAGAAGAAGATCAGAGGGATTGAAGGACTTATCATAGAAGCGAAATTTGTTCCCGAAACGAGAAAGATTGATACGCTCTTTAAGGGGATGCAGCAGAATAAGACCCATATGATGATCGTGGTGGACGAGTACGGACAGACTTCGGGACTCGTCACAATGGAAGATATTCTTGAGGAAATCTTCGGAAATATTTTAGACGAATATGATGATGAAGAGGTCAATATAAGGCGTCAGGGTGATGATACCTTCATTATAGAGGGACTGACACCGCTTAAAGAGGTTTCGGAAAAGCTTGCCATAGAATTTCCGGACGAGGGCTACGAAACCCTCAATGGATTCATGACGGACAGGCTTGGACATGTGCCGAAGACCGGAGAGGATTTTGAAACGGATTACGGAGGATATCGTTTTCGGATTGCATACGTCAAGGGTCGTGTGATACAATCGGTAAGGTGCCGGAAAATTCCGGAGACATCGGTAGAAAATACGGGAAGCCTTTCAGGTTAAGGCTTTTGCCGCAAAAAGAATATATTAAGTAAGGAGTAATTTTAGAAATGTCAGGACATTCAAAGTTTGCAAACATCAAGCACAAGAAGGAAAAGAACGATGCTGCCAAGGGTAAGGTATTTACCATTATCGGACGTGAAATCGCGGTTGCCGTAAAGGAAGGTGGACCGGATGTAAACAACAATTTCAAGCTTGCGCAGGTTGTTGCAAAGGCTAAGGCTGCAAATATGCCTAACGACACCATTGAGAGAGGTATCAAGAAGGCAGCGGGTGACTCGGATAATGTTAATTATGAATACTGCACCTACGAAGGCTATGGACCGGGTGGTTCAGCCATTATCGTTCAGACTCTTACGGATAACAGAAACCGTACTGCAGCAAATGTACGTGCTGCTTTCACAAAGGGCGGCGGAAACTTAGGTACACAGGGAAGCGTTTCGTTCATGTTCGACGAAAAGGGTCAGATCATCGTGGATAAAGAGGAATGTGAGCTTTCGGCAGATGACCTTATGATGATGGCACTTGATGCCGGTGCGGATGACTTCAACGAAGAAGATGACAGCTATGAAATCATCACTTCCCCCGATGCTTTCGAGGAGGTAAGGAAGGCTCTGGAGGAAGCGAAGGTTGAGATGGTTTCTGCTGAGGTGACAAAGCTTCCACAGAACTATGTTGACGTAAATGATGAGGAAGCAGCTACAAAGCTTCAGAGGATTTTGGACCTTCTTGACGATGATGACGACGTTCAGGCCGTTTATCATAATGCAAATCTTTGATGGTTTAGGGAAAATACTATGGCTATTGTAAACGAAGCACATCGTCTTTTGTCGGAAATTGATATCAAAGCCGGTATAAAGAATTTCCGTAAAAGACGGTATGAGGATTTTTTCCTGAATTACAGAAGCAGTATGAGGGACGTTTATGAGCTCTTTAATACCCTTTACCGCGAAGTTGAGGATAAGGAAGTAAAAGAAGAGAAGATGAATGCCGCCGCGCTTGACATTGTCAGCTGGGCTAAGAATACCTACGAGTCCACCATATGGTTAAACCGCGAGCAAAAACTTATAGATATGCAGTGCATGATGGTATTTTATGTTTTTCCGGGAATCCTTTCCAATTCCAATGAGGAAGACAGGCTTATGACGGATATCATTACGGCACAGTGGAAAAGTGCTTTTCCGAAATCAAATATAAGTGCTGCCACCTTTGATGAGATTAACGGTGGTTTCAAGGATTCGATATTCGGACTGGCTCTTGCGGATATTTTCAAGAAGAAGTAAGGGTATGGGTTTTTCATTAAAAAAATTTGAAATAAACAGATGGACCTTCGAATCTCCGAAGATTACAAAAGAGAGCACTATGGCGGTCATTTCCGATTTTCATGAATGTGAATACGGAAAAGACAACATCCGGCTTCTTGAATGCCTGAGAAAGCTTGGACCGGATATGATAATCATAGCCGGCGACTGGATCGAGGGCGGAAGAAAGGCTGATTGTGCAAAAATCATGGATTTTCTGAAGGTTCTTGCAAATGAGTTTCCTATATATTTTGGTGTCGGAAATCATGAGAGGAAGGTTTTGGAGCTTGGAAAATATTCCGAGCAGAGAAAACGTTTCGTAAGAGGGCTTCAGAATGCGGGAGTGGGACTTCTCAGGAATGAGTACAAGGATATCGAAGACAGCAATATAAGGATAACGGGACTTGACCTTGAAAAAAATTATTACAGGAAGGTCGTCAGGCGTCCTGTGCCTACGGAACATCTTTATGAACTCGTCGATCTTGCGGATGAGTCGAAGTTCAATATTCTTCTTGCGCATAATCCGGAGCATTTCACAGACTATGTTACCTGGAAGCCGGATCTCATTTTTGCTGGGCATGTTCATGGCGGTATTATAAGGCTGCCGGGAATCGGAGGCGTTATTTCGCCTGCTTATAAGTTTTTTCCGAAATATGATGCAGGTGTTTATGAAAAGGATGAAAGCCGGATGCTTGTGAGTCGTGGACTTGGTTCGCATTCGATACGTCTGAGGGTTTTCAATACGCCTGAAATCCTTTTTGTAAAGCTGAAGCCGGTCGGTGCTTGAATTTATCAGAGGTTTAAGATGACAATGGAAGTGAAGTTGGAGGCATTTGAAGGTCCCCTTGACCTGCTGCTCCACCTTATTGAAAAGAATAAAGTCGATATTTATGATATTCCTATCTCGCTTATAACAGGTCAGTATATGGAATACCTGAATGCCATGATGGAAGCGGATCTGGATGTTATGAGCGATTTTCTTGTGATGGCAGCAACCCTTCTTGATATTAAATGCAAAATGCTTTTGCCGCAGAAAGTCAACGAAGAGGGGGAGAGCGAAGATCCGAGAGATGAGCTTGTTGAACAGCTCCTTGAATACAAGCTTTGCAGATATATGTCCTTTGCGCTTAAGGATATGCAGCAGGATGCCTCACACATAATGTTCAGAAAGGCTGAAATGCCCGAATGGATCAGTGAGTACAAGGCTCCGGTTGATTATGACATTCTTCTGGGGGATATGACGCTTGAAAAGCTCAATAAGATTTTCAAGGAGACCTTAAAGCGCAGGGAAGACAAGATTGACCCTATTCGTTCAAAGTTTGGAAAAATCGAGAAGGATGAGGTCAATCTGGAAGAGAGAACGGAATTTGTAAAGAAATACGCTTGGGAACACAGGAATTTCAGCTTCAGGGAGCTTTTGGAGGGCGTAGGTACAAAGCTTGAAGTCATAGTTACCTTCATGTGTCTTCTTGAACTTATGAAGACCGGAAATTATGAGGTAACGCAGTCATCCCATGAGGATGATATTTTAGTGAAATTGAAAGAAAAAGCTGCATAGATGTATGGATATGATGGATATGAACAAACTGGCGGGAATAATAGAGGCGGTTCTTTTTACCTCGGGTGACTCGGTAGAACTCGAAAGGCTTAAGGAAATTACGGAGACGACCGACGAACAGTTAACGGTGGCTCTTGGTGTCCTTGAAAAAAGGTATGAGTCTGAGGAGAGCGGACTTGTACTGGTACAGCTTGAGGATTCTGTACAGCTCGCTACCAAGAGCGATATGTATGAGTATCTTATAAAGATAGCGAGAACGCCCAGACAGTACAGGCTTTCGGATACCGCACTCGAAACGCTGTCTATAATTGCTTATAA
>CAJOPI010000322.1 GCA_905236275.1 uncultured Lachnospiraceae bacterium
AGGGCAGGCTCATTAACCTTGATTCCTCCCGCTATATTGACATAAGCATCCGAATTTGCAAGCTTCATTCCGGCACGCTTTTCAAGCACTGCCATAAGCAGGTTCACCCTGTTATAGTCAGTTCCCGTAGCCTGCCGCCTCGGAAAGCCAAAGCTCGTATCGCAGACAAGAGACTGGATTTCAATGAGAAGCGGCCTCGTTCCTTCCATGCAGCAGGTGACCACGCTTCCCGAAGCATCCTCGGGTCTTCCCGAAAGCATGAACTCAGAAGGGTTCTCGACCTCCTTCAGACCGCTTTCGCCCATTTCAAACACGCCTATTTCATCAGTAGAGCCAAAGCGGTTCTTTACACCTCTAAGCACCCTGTAGCTGCCCTTTGCATCGCCTTCGAAATAAAGTACCGTATCAACCATGTGCTCTAAGACCCTCGGACCTGCCACAGCACCTTCCTTTGTCACGTGACCTATTATGAAAATGCTGATACCCATTGTTTTTGCAATCCGCATCAGCACGCCTGTGGTCTCCCTGACCTGTGATACCGAGCCCGGAGCCGCCTGTACGTTTTCGTTGAACATGGTCTGTATTGAGTCAATGACAACCATTTCAGGCTTGCTGTCCATTATGATATTCGAAACGGTATCGAGATTGGTTTCCGACAGGAGCTTAAGCTTATCATTAAAGTCCCCGAGCCTTACAGCCCTCATTTTTATCTGCTTTAAGGATTCCTCACCCGATACATAGAGGATTTCATGCCCTGCATTGCTGACATTACGACATACCTGCAGTAGAAGTGTTGATTTACCTATTCCCGGGTCTCCGCCCACGAGAAGCATCGAGCCCTTGACTATTCCGCCGCCTAAAACCCTGTCAAGCTCATCAATTCCGCTCGAAACCTTATCCTCGGATATCATCTCGATCTCAGATATTGCCATAGGGCGAACAGAGCCGCGGCTTAATGCCGCGGCACTGCGTTTGTCCGATCCTTTTGGCTGAAGGGTTTCCTCAACCATACTGTTCCATTCATGACAGGCAGGACACTGTCCCATCCATTTCGGGGATTCATACCCGCAATTCTGACAAAAAAATGCTGTTTTCTTCTTCATGCTTTCTTAACTTCAACTCTTACCTGTCCTGCGCCTGCAAGCTCCACGCTCACCGAAAGCTTACCTCCCAGATTCGTACTCATCTTACCTGCATTCTCTCCGCCTACGAACACCTCGTACTCTGTCTCGTCCGCAAGACCGAGTGTGATCTGTGCATCATCATCACCCTCGACCTCAAATGCAACTCCATTTTCTGTCTCTTCGAAATTGTTTACGCTTGTTCCCGGTACTGATTCATAGACAAACATGCCGTTCTTTTCAAGCTTTGTCATTTCACTGAAGGTCTTGACCTTGTACAGGTCTCCGGAATGCTCGAAATCCTCTAACTTCGCCTTTTTGTCAAGACTGTGATTTCCAAAGCTGATAAATCCGTTTGCCTCGCTGCGTAGCAATTCCTTTACTGCTGACATTTCAAATCCTCCTTTAACAACATATGTTGTTCATTATCACAGACCGTCGGATGTCCATTTTTGCCTTGCATTCCTTCTGACATAGGCTCATAAAAAACATGAGCCAAGTCATCAGTTATGTTGCGCCGTTGCTCAAAGCTTACGCTTTGGCATCCGGCGACAAAAAGGGCTCCTGCCTTATTCTGTTTTGAAAACTATTTTATCATCCTTAACGGATGTTTTGACCGTATCGCCGGCTTTGCATCTTCCCGAAAGAAGCTCCTCCGCCAAAGAATCCTCTATCATATTCTGGATGGCTCGTCTGAGCGGTCTCGCACCATACTTGTCATCAGCTCCCTTGTCGATAATGAATTCCTTGACCTTTGCGGAAATCTTCAGTTCTATTCCCATCTGGTCTTTAGCACGATTTACAAGCTCCTTCGAAAGAAGCGAGACAATATCCTTCATATCATCCTTCGTGAGCTGACGGAATACAATTATATCATCGATTCTGTTAATGAACTCAGGCTTAAAAATACGCTTAACCTCGCTCATAACATTATCCTTCATGTTTTTATATTCGTGTTCCCGATTGCGCTCCGTTCCGAATCCCAGATGCTTCGGCTCAACGATTGCCTGCGCTCCGGCATTGCTCGTCATGATGATTATGGCATTCTTAAAGCTTACCTTGCGTCCTTTTGAATCTGTAATGTGACCGTCATCAAGAACCTGCAGCAGCACGTTGAATACGTCCGGGTGTGCCTTTTCTATCTCATCGAAAAGGATTACCGAGTACGGATTCCGTCTGACCTTTTCAGCAAGCTGTCCGCCCTCATCATGTCCCACATATCCCGGCGGGGAACCGATCATTTTCGCAACGGAATGGGATTCCATGAATTCAGACATATCTACCCTGATAATGGAATTTTCGCTGCCGAAAAGTGCTTCCGCTAAAGCCTTTGAAAGCTCGGTCTTTCCGACACCGGTAGGTCCGAGGAAAAGGAAAGAGCCCATCGGTCTTTTCGGGTCTTTCAAGCCCACTCTTCCGCGTCTGATAGCCTTCGAAACCGCCGTAACCGCTTCATCCTGGGCTATAACCCTCTTGTGAAGGATTTTTTCAAGCTTTATGAGTTTATCATTTTCCTTCTCGGTAAGCTTTCCGATAGGTATCTTCGTCCAGGTGGAAACTACGTCTGCGATGGAATCCTCATCAAGCGCAAAGGCCTTTGCATCACGTTTTTTCCTGTAACGCTTTTCAAGGCTCTCAGCCTTTGAACGAAGCTTTTCCTGCTCAAGCCTCAGTGCTCGCGCATTTACGAAATTGCCTTCCTTTATGGCTCTTTCCTTCGAAAGCTCCAGTTCAGCAACCTCTTTATTTATCTCCGAAATGGCAGGCGGCACGCTTAAGCCTTCAAGCCGCAAATGGCTTGCTGCCTCATCCATGACATCGATTGCCTTGTCAGGAAGGAACCTGTCGCTTATATATCTTGAAGAAAGCCTTACCGCTGCTTCGACAGCTTCCGGAAGAATTGTTATTCCATGATGATCCTCGTACTTATCCTTGATTCCCATCAATATGGCGATTGCCTCTTCTTCCGTAGGCTCATCAACCGTCACAGGCTGGAAACGTCTTTCTAAAGCCGCATCCTTCTCGATATATTTCCTGTATTCTTCAAGTGTCGTCGCACCGATAAGCTGAAGCTCTCCCCTTGCAAGAGAAGGCTTAAGGATGTTCGACGCATCGATGGCACCCTCGGCACCTCCGGCTCCTATCAGAGTATGTATCTCATCCATGAAGAGAAGAATGTTTCCGTCATTTATGACTTCACTTACCGTCCTTTTTATCCTCTCTTCAAATTCACCCCTGTATTTACTTCCTGCGACCATACCGGACATATCAAGGGATACTACCCTCTTGTTCTCGATAGTCTGCGGAACATTTCCCTCAACTATCCTTACGGCAAGACCTTCTGCAATCGCTGTCTTACCGACACCTGGCTCTCCCACAAGACAGGGATTGTTCTTCGTCCGTCTCGAAAGTATCTGAACGACCCTCATTATCTCGTCATTTCTGCCGATAACGGGGTCAAGCTTTCCTTCCCTTGCCAGCTGGGTCAGGTCACGACTGTATTTATCAAGCATGGGCGTTGCGCTCACGCTTCTGTCCCTTGACTGCCTTGTATTCTTCAGATCCTCTCTTGCGATATTCGGATTTTCACCCATGGCAAGAAGCGTATCCGAATAGAGCTTCATGATATTGATATTCAGCGTATTCAGAAGCCTTACTCCTACGCTGTCGCCCTCTCTCATAAGGGCAAGCAGAATATGCTCGGTTCCGATCCTGTCGCCCTCGAAACGCTTTGCCGTCTCCTCCGAAAGTTCAAGTATCCTCTCCGCCCTCGGCGTCAGACCATCATGCTCCTTCAGTACGACATCGGTTCCGGGAGCAATGAGCTGTTCTATCAGCTCCAATATCTGCTTTTCATGAACATTGTTTTCTTCAAGCACAACCGCCGCAACTCCTGAACCCTCGCGAATCAATCCTAAAAGTATGTGCTCGGTGCCAACATAGTTCTGATTCATCTCGCGTGCACTCTTCCTTGCAATTTCCAGTACACGAAGCGCTTTTTCGGTATAGTCCATTCAATTCCCCTATTTCTTTATGTCAAGAAATTCAAAGTCGAAATCCTCATCAAAATCATAATTCTTTCGCTTTGCCTGCGATTTCTTCGGTCTGTCATCAAAATCATCAAAACCGTCGTCCTCAGTTGCCTTTTTGTTTATCTCTTTTGAAGGAATACCTGCCGTAATCTCCATATTCGCCCAGTCCACATCTTCTGCTGCCCTGTTGCGCTCGATAGGCATTCCGTCATCATTATCCTCATCATCGTCCTCATCCGGAAAACGATTGAAGTCGAAGCCGCGTTCTCTCTCCCTTTCGGAAAGATAACCCACTCCGTTTCCTCTGAGCCTTGCCCTTTCCTTCTTTATGACACGCTCCCTTATTGCGCGCATATCATCTTCATCCTCATCATCCTCAGAGCTTCTGCGTTTCTTTTTCTTATTCCTGACCGGCTTTTCAGGCTTTGCTCTCCTGCTTCCCCTGTCCGGTCTTACTGTCTCGGGGTCTCTGTCCCTTCCGCCAAGGAGAAGGTTTATGAGAATGAAAGCAAGTATCGCGATAACAATCACAAGAATAATTATTATGAAAAGCCTTGTTCTTGAAAGGCTGCGGTATTTCTTGGTCGTATCCGTCTCACCATGAGGTACATCCACATATCTCTGATAGGTCTGATACTGGATATCGTAAAGGAAAAATCCTAAATTTCCATAATCATCCACTGCATAGAGAAGGCAGTACTCATCCGTCGTAGGTGCGATAAGACCTGCCGCATTGGTATGATTCAGCTCTTCAAGGGCAAGCATTGCAGCTTCCTGTTCCTCGCTCGAAAGCGTATTCGCAGCTTCCGCGCCTGCAGCGTCTTCCTGAGCTTCCTCTGCTGCCGGTTCTGCATCCTGTCCGCTCTCATCTGCGGCAGCACCCGCTGTCAGCATATCTTCCGCAGCATAAACTCTCTGCAGGTTGAACAATGATGCCTCTTCGTCGGAACTGCCCTTTTCTTCCTTATCCTCAGCTTCCTCAGACTCTTCCTCAGTGGAAACCTCTTCCGGCAGAGACCATGCCGTAGCGGATTTCGAACCCCATTTCAGGTCCTTTTTCTTGAAGCCTTCGGGTCCCACAACATTGTCGCCGGGATCAAGGACGATTATATAATGGTCATCCTTTCCGTCAATCTTGATCATATCCGACATCGTTGCATTGTTCGTGGTATCGCAGAGATAGAACTCTCCATCCGAACCGTCCGCATTCGTAAGGTATGCAAGGGTGATAGTCAGCCCCTCAGCCCCAAGAGTCGCACTCTTTGTAACTCTCTGGGCAAGCTCGACCGTCTCTCCCGCATAATCCACTGTAAAAGTACTGAAGCCAAAAGGCACTTCACTGTCAGGGAAAGACAGCGCGATAAATTTTCCGTCAATGTTAGTTGCTATGGAGCTCGGTGTGACACCCTCCGAGCTGACTGCATTTTCAGCGTCTTCCCCTCCTTCTTCCTCTGAAACCTCCGCATCCTCTACGGCTTCCGCCGCCTCCTCTGCGTAAACACAGGTTCCCAAGGTAGAACTCATAATGAACATTGCCGCAAAAAACGACAAGGCTGCCTTTCTAAGAGCTGATTGTTTCTTCATGATATCCTCTCACTTAATAAATATTCTTCATAAGACCGCTCCTGCCTCCAGACATTTATCGAACGGCTCTTATCTATCCCTGTTAAATCTCTTCTTACCGTCATCCTCGGACATTGCCTTACCAAGTCCATGAATAAGGTCTTTCTTTTCAAGGAGATCCCTTTCCTTCTTTTTCTTTTCCTTAGCGGCCTTTGCAATCTGGGCGCATTCCGCACAGAATCTTCCGCTCCTGATGGATTTTCCGCAGGCTTCACAGGTCAGGTAAGTCCTTGAATCCACCGTAACCTCCAGCCTTTCTTCTCTAAGCATTCTGGTTATTTCGTTTTCCTTGACTCCCGTATTTTCCGATATCTGCGATACCGTAGCCTGCTTATGCTGATCAAGATAATTCCTCACTATCCCATAATCATCATAATACTTTTTTCCGCATTTGGGGCAGCTGTATTCACCGAGACCGGTAAAATTCAGCATTACTTCACATGACTCACATTTTTCAGGTTTATGATAATAATCATTAAACAGATCGTCAGCATTCATGTTCCACCCCTCCTCGTATTTAACTTAAAGATCCTCAGAAAGCCTGATTGTCAGGCTTCATCAATCGCCTTACCTATATCCTTGCGGAAATATTTATTCTCAAAATTCACCCATTTTACGGCTTCATAGGCATTCGCCCTTGCCTGTCTCAGATTCGGTCCCTTCGCGGTCACACCCAGAACTCTTCCGCCGTTGGTCACAATGCCCTTCGAGCTCTTTCTGGTTCCCGCATGGAAGCAGTAATAGCCCTCTTCGGCATTGAACCTGTCAAGACCTTCGATAGCATAGCCCTTCGTATACGATACCGGATAGCCCTCGGAAGCGAGAACCACGCAGACAGCCGCATTATCCTCGAATTCAAGCTTTATCTTTCCGAGCTTTCCATCGATGCAGGCTTCCATCACCTCTATAATATCATTTTTCATCCTCGGAAGCACTACCTGAGCTTCAGGATCTCCAAAACGTGCATTATATTCGAGAACCTTCGGTCCCTCCTCCGTCAGCATAAGCCCGAAGAAGATAACGCCCTTGAATTCCCTGCCTTCTGCCGCCATTGCATCAACCGTAGGCTGGAAAATATTTTTCTTGCAGAAGTCAGCAACCTTTTTATTGTAAAAGGGCGAAGGTGAGAAAGTACCCATTCCTCCGGTATTTAAGCCGGTATCGCCATCTCCTGCCCTCTTGTGATCCTGCGCACTCGACATTACTTTTATCGTCTTTCC
>CAJOPI010000323.1 GCA_905236275.1 uncultured Lachnospiraceae bacterium
GATAGACTGCCGCTTTGAAAATATTACGATTCCCATTCCCATAGGCGCTGATTCCGTACTTCGTGAGCGCTTTGGCAATGCTTATATTATGCCTGTCAAGGAAAAGGGAGCACATGACTATCCTTATTACAGAAAGCAGCTTCAGGATGAAAGGTATCATGAGGCAGAGCTGAGAAATATAGAAAAATGCGGAATAGAAAATTCACCACTCGAAAAAGACAGAAAGAAAACAAGAGTGTTATATCATACTTCTGTTACAGAGATGCTCATTCATCCTGAAAGGGCCTGCGAAAAGATAAAGAAGCTGATTGATTTTTTTAATAGCCATTCTGAGAAAACCGAGCTTGTCTGGATGCCTGATTTTTTCGTTGAGACGGATGAGCTTGCTCTTGATCTTGCGGCGCCCGCGCTTCTTTCACAATATAATGATTTATTGGAAAATTACAAGGCAGCGGGGGGAAAGCTTAGAAGAATTGACTATGACCTTGAAAAAATATGCTCAGAAACAGATATTTATTATGGTGATGAAGGTTTTGCCGCAGATGCGTTCCGTAGAGCAGGGATGAGGGTACTGATACAGGATTATGGCTCAGAGAAGGTGGAAATAGCTGAGGAATTAGGCATTACGGAAGAAGCGGCGGAGAATACTCAGGAAGAGAGTCCGGATTTAAGAGATTCAGGAAAAGAAGAAAGCCGGATAACGAAAATACCGGAGGAATGGAAAAGAATCCTAAAATCGGAAGGAGAAAAAAAGAAAGCAGTAGTTCTTTATATCACAACTGTCAGTGTTATGTATGAAAATAAAACGATAGCGATAGATAAAATCCGGAGAGTTATGGAAACAATAAGACAAAACGGAGAAAATCCGGTTCTCTTATGGAGGCCGGAGAGAATACCGGAAAATCTGTATAATGTTTTTGGAGATAAATTTATCGGGGAATACAGAGAACTGATCAGCGAATATAAAAGAGAAAATTGGGGGCTTATTGATGAAGCTGATTCACCCGACGCAGCATTGAGTGTTGCTTCTGCCATCTATGGAGACCCTAATGCGGAGGTTATGAAAGCAATAGAACTGGGAAAGCCGGTCATGATTCAGGACGTAACAATATAGGCAGTGTTCATCTATAGGATGAGGAAGCGGGCAGCTATGAAGAAAATTCTTTATTATACGGATTTGATGCCGTTTTTAACCGACAGTTCCAAAGCGATTTCCAAGGTTCGAAAAAATTTTGAGATTTTTAATGAGAACAGAGATAAGATAGGTTTAGTCTGGCATCCCTACAGTCGTACCGAAGAATTTCTTGAACTGAATAAGAGTGACTGTATAGAAGAATACCGACGTCTTAAGGAAGAATACAGAGAACGAAATCTCGGCGAGCTTGATGAGGATTCTGACGGGCATAATCTTGCGGAATCTTGCGATGCCTATTATGGTGATTATTCGGATATAACTTATTTTTTCACTGAAAGCAATAAACCTGTGATGATACAGAATTTTGACGTACAATAGGGGGAATATGTATTTTAAGAGGGATTTTTTCAGGGCTGAATTAAAAACGGGATTTCTTGTTTCGGAATCAATGAAAAAGGTTTGGGCCTCCTCCATAGAATGTCTTCTGGATATAGCGGAATTTTGCGAAGAACATCATTTACGCTGGTTTGCAATGTTCGGAACCCTGCTCGGGGCAGTAAGGCATCATGGCTTTATTCCATGGGATGATGATGTGGATATTGCACTTTTCAGAGAGGACTATGAATATTTGAGGAAAAATGCCATGACCTTCCTACCGGCAAATTATAAAATGCTTGATCCATCCCTGTCATATGTGAAGGGGCTGGATATTCTTCGGATATGCAATACGGATGATGTTTGTACCGAGGGTAGTTTCTTAAAAAAATATCATGGATGCCCTTATCTTATAGGTGTGGATATATATCCGATAGACAACTGCTCTAAAAACAGAGAAATAGACCAGAGCATATGTGATATCCTAAACCTTATAGGAAGGGTCATGACCATAGATGAGGAGATTATCAGCCCAACGGAGGATGATCTGGCTGAGAAAAGCGAAATAATGGAGATTTTATCCGGAATATCGGGAAGGGAGTTTTCCGGGACGGATAATAAAGTACATAGGGAGCTGATGAAATACTATGACGAAATCTGTCGCTTTTCCAATGGGGAGGAAACTGATGAATGTACGATATACAGAAATCACAGATTTCAGTCCGGTGCCGTTTATTCAAAGAAAATATTTGAAAAAACCGTAAAACTTCCCTTCGAGAATATAGCTGTTGATGCACCGGCAGGCTTTGACGAAGCTTTGAAAAAAATGTATGGGGATTATCTGAAGCTTGTGAAGTCAAATGCAACAGGTCATGAATATGGATTCGAAGACCAGGAAGAGCGTTTATATGAGATGATGGGATTTCTCTTGTGAATTGTTATACTCGTTAACGGTATAACATTTATGCGTCCGGGCGCAAGAAGAAGTCAGCCGCAAAGCGGCATGCGTCCGGCACTTTTGACCTTAACATCATAGTATTTTTATCGGAAGGATAGAGGTATCGTGAATGAACTGCCTGATTGTAAAGACAAGAGATTTAGCGATGAATGATCTGTTTTCGGCCGCAGTCGAGTCGGGACTAGGCTCTGAGGCTGTGAATATTGACTGCGAGACTCTTGATTATGATGAAAAAGCGGTATCCTTTCTGGTCGATTACCTTGATAAATATCATGCTGACATAGTGCTAAGCATGAATTTTGCACCATCTGTTTCAGCAGCCTGTGAGAAAAGGGCTGTCCCCTATGCTGCCTATATTTATGATCTGCCCTTGCAGTCTCTATACTCGAAAGAAGCTTTTAATGAGGTGAATCATTTATTTCTTTTTGATAAAAAAGAAATCGAATTGCAAAGAAGCAGGGGACTGAAAAATCTTCATTATCTTCCGCTGGCAGCAAATGTTTCCAGAATGGGAAAGCTGTCATTGACGAAAAAGGATGAGGAGGATTTTTCCTGCAATATTTCATTCGTAGGAAATCAATATGCTGACGGCAGATTTGCATATTACAGGGAAAGACTTAATGAAAAATTCAGAGATGAATTGAATAATATTGCTTTTTCGGTAATAGGACGATGGGATGGGCATGATTATCTTAAAGGAAGCATGTCAGAGGAGCTTATCGGGGAGATGCTGAAGCTGTCGGAAGAATCACCGGAAGAAAAACTCGGCATTCCAAACAGGATATATTTTGAAGAGGTCATTATCGCAAGGGCGGTTGCCTATACGGAAAGAAGAATGATGCTGGAACGGCTTTCAGACATGGCTCCGCGATGGTATGGGGCAGATGCCGAGGAAAAAGACCATATAGAAGGAGTGAACTATTATCCGCGTCTTTATTATGAAGATACTCTGCCGAAGGCCTATAATTTTTCAAGAATAAATCTCTCGACCTGTCTGCACAGTATATCATCGGGAATACCGCTGCGGGTTTTCGATATAATGGGGGCAGGCGGATTTATAATGACCAATTATCAGAGCGAGATTGAGGAACTCTTTGAACTCGGGAAGGAAATTGTTGTTTATCATAGTTTTGAAGAGATGCGCGAGCTTGCGCAGTTTTTCCTTAGAAATGAAGCGGCACGTCTCAACATCTTGCTGTCAGGCTACAAACGCGTTTCCCGCGAATATAATTATAGGGAAGCGTTATTGAAGATAATAGAGGCTGTTTTTGAATAATTAGCACGAACGCGGTGCAGAACCGATTTATTTCAACAGAACACAGGTGGAAGTCTATGAGCAGATGACTCTATTTGAAAAAGGAGAGCGATTATGTGTTTTACAGTAAATGAAGGTACGAATAAATC
>CAJOPI010000324.1 GCA_905236275.1 uncultured Lachnospiraceae bacterium
CTTAAGGAACTGTAGATAAATAACATGTACAATTGCGCAGCAAGTGGAAGTTTATACAAGCAAGTGTGCATAAGTTATTTATCTACAGTTCCTAACGTCCTTGCACATTATAACACATACTCTATATTAATGCATAATAACATGACATCACTTTTGACCCCAACATCATATTATCAGAAATCACCTTTATTCTTTGCTGCGAAGCCCATGGTTATGGGGAGGTTGCCGTTTCTGCATCTGATTTTATCTATGAATTCTTTTTCGAGGTCCGCATTTTTCAATTCGACGCGGTAAACGAGCTCGTACATAGTTCCCATATTGGTGGTTTTTACTTTTTCAAAAAGTGAATAGCGGGTATACTCATCGAAAAGGTCTTCAAAAATGTCGCTGTAGTTCAGGTTTTCGGGAATGGTTACATTAAGCTCCCTTATGCCGGTCATGGTTTTTCCGAAGCGGATTTTTTCGAGAAGTACTATCGCGCCGCCGACTACGACGGTGATAAATGCTGCAAGAGTTAAGAATCCAAGACCCGTTGCAAGTCCCACAGCCATTGAAAGGAAAATGAACCCTATTTCGCGGGCTGAACCCGGAGCACTCCTGAAGCGGATAAGTCCGAAGGCTCCGAGCACTGCCACCGAGGTGCCGAGATTACCGTTTACTATCATTATGACAAAGGTTACGATCATCGGAATGATTGCAAGTGTTATTGCGAAATCGTCCATGTAGGCGTTGGTTGCCTTGTAGATAAGTGCTATTGCCACACCTAAAGCGAAGGCGAGCAGGGCTGCTGCCAAAACTGACTGTACAGGGAATGTCCCATAGTGAAAAATGCTGTTCATATTTTTTATTACTCTCCTTTATTTTTTTATGCAAGCTTGTGTTCCAATGCTATGCCGAAATCTTCGCCGTATCCATAAGTCGGCTCTGAAATTCGGCTGAAAAAGTTCTTATAGTAGGTTCCATATTTTGAAAATGACGAGGGGTATATCCGCAGGTCTGATAAAATATGGGTAAACCAGAGGGGAACCGCGCCCATAATTTTTATCTCCATGAGATAATTGTCCTTCGGGATGATGGCTTCGCCGTAGTCTCCGATTTCAAGACCGGTATTTTCAATCCGCCCCCTTATGTTGTTGTCAATCGTCAGGCGGAAGCCGTCGGGTGTCTTCCCTGCATAGGCAATCCTGTCATAAGCAAGATAGGTCTTCTGCACAAGGTCATAACGCCGGTTGCAGAAATCAAGTTCCTCGAAAATCTGGTTTTTATTCCCCGGTGCTATACCCTCGTCCATGTATTTATAGGCTTCAAGAAGCTTCATTTCAACTCTTCGCTTGTTTACGATACCCTGATATTTTTTCTTGATTTCTAAATAAACCGTCGAGTAAGCGGTCGGTATCCCATAGCTTCTGAGTCTGATTTTCTCCTTGTAAACCGGCTTATCTATTGAACGCCTTATCAGGTCATAATTTTTCGTATCGTAATAGATATTGCAGATAGTCTGCTTCCCGTAGCTGTCCGCTTCCATATAGGGACTGACTGCCTCTAAGAGCTTTCGGTGCTGCAGGGAGGTCATCATATATTTTTTTTCTTTTCTATTGAATACTAATTCTGCCATGGCTTTGTCCTATTGGAAAACATTTACGGTCTTTCCGTCACTGACTGCCGTAATATTTCCATCCTTTGCTTCGAAGGTTTTTACTCCAAATTCCTGAAGAAGTTCGAGGGTCTTGTCGTCTGCCGGATTTTTCTTTGAGTCTGTAATAACTGCGAAATCCGGCATAAGTGCGCGGAGCATATTGTCAAGCTCGTTCGTGTAAACTCCATGATGGGGAATTTTCAGGAAGTCACACGCCTTTACCTCGCTGTTGTCGAGCCATTCTCTGATACGCTGTTTTTCAGCATCGCCTGTGAATACGAAACGGTTTTCACCGTAAACAACTGTCGTTATGAGGGAAAAGTTGTTGTCGTATTCGTCAAAGCCGTAGGGGATTTCGTAAGACAGTGGGGTTTCTATCAATACGTCGGCTTTTCCTAAGCTGAACTCTGCATTTTCTCTAAGTCTTGAAGGAGTAATTGATTTGTCATCAAGAGCCTTCAGGAAATCAACATACTCGGTTCTGGTGCCCTCGTAGTCGGGGATATAAACGTCGCCTATTTCAAAATTTTCCACTATGGTATCAGCTCCTCCGACGTGATCCTTATCATAATGGGTTATCACGAGGGCATCGATTTTTTCAACTCCGTTTTCTTCGAGGAAGTCTGCTACCTCTTCACCGTCTTCTTCTTCACCGGCATCTATCAGCATTGTTTTGTCGTTATTCTGAATTACTATTGCGTCGGCTTTTCCTATTTTCAAGGTGGTTACTGTAAGGTTTGAAAGGTCAGAGCTGTCGGGCGCTGACGCATTCACTGCAAAAGCGATCAGAGCTGCAATAGCTATGACTATCCCTGCTATCATTACGTAGATTGTTTGTTTCTTCATCTGTGTCTTTACCTCTTTAATCAATCGTCGTCATCATCATCATCATCATCATCGTCGTCCTTGTCCTTTTTATCGTCATCATCATCATCATCCTTATCGGACTTTGAGGACTTCTTCTTTGATGAACTGCTTTTACCGCTGTCACTGTTACTGTTACTGTCGCTTCCGCTGCTCTGCGCGGGCTGAGCAGCAGTGTTCTGATAACC
>CAJOPI010000325.1 GCA_905236275.1 uncultured Lachnospiraceae bacterium
AGGGATTGTTCCGCACTTCGTGCAGCTGTGCATACACTCTCACTAAGTTCACTACGTTCACTAAGTGTTCGTAGTATCCCACAATCCTGACACCATTAAAATTCAATAAAAATCGGGGCATGGTCGGCTCTTGCGCCCGAGTCGATCATATCCGACTTTTTGACCTTATCCTTTATCCTCTCACTCACGATGAAATAGTCTATCCGCCAGCCTGAATTGTTCGTCTTGCTGGTCTTTATCCTCTGAGACCACCATGAATACTTATCTTTAATATCACCGTTTATATATCTGAAGCTGTCAACAAAGCCGCCCTTTAAGAGCTCAGTAAATCCCGCCCTCTCCTCGTCGGTAAAGCCTGCCGAGAAATGGTTTGAAGCGGGATTTGCAAGGTCTATCTCCTCGTGCGCAACATTGAAGTCGCCGCAGCTTATAACGGGCTTTTTCTTATCAAGCTCCTGTAAATATTCTTTGAATTTAATATCCCATTCCTGTCTTTCCTTGAGCCTTTTAAGACCGTCTCCCGCATTCGGGGTGTAAACGCATACGAGATAAAAATCTGCTGTTTCTAAAGTAATAATCCTGCCCTCACTGTCCATGGTATCAGGCGCACCTATCTTCGGTCTGTCAATAGCAATGCCGCAGTTTTCCCTGTAAAGCATCATGGTTCCGGCATAGCCCTTTCTTGCCGGCGGCTCTGATGAAACAAAGTCCACCCTGTAATCAGGAAAGATTTCCTTCAGGGCTGTCTCCTGCTTTGCATTCATGCCCGTCGTCGGAAGCTTCGTCTCCTGAATGGCAATGATTTCAGCCTTCATGCCTGCAAGATTCTTCAAAAGCTCCCTTGTAAGCAGCGCCCTGTCCGAGCTTCCGGTAAGCGCCGCATTTAATGAATCAATATTCCATGAAATAATTTTCATTATATCTGTCCTTTCATCTTTATAGAATTTCATTATAAAAAGTGATACAGCTTCCTTCTCTCCGCTTGCTCTCGTAGGTTGCCTGATCTGCGCAGGAATAAAGCTCCGAAAAAGTAACGTTCCTTCTTACATCATGAATTATCGCTCCCACGCTGACTGCAACCCTGCTGTTCGGAATGCGTGGAATCGGAATAGCTCCGACATTCGAAATGAAACGCTCTACTATAACCCTTCCCTTGCCGGTTGTGTCTATATCGCTGATATAGGCTGCAAACTCATCACCGCCAAGACGCATGATAACATCACTGTCGCGGAAGGTTCTCTTCATTGCATCGGCAATAGTCATGATGATCCTGTCACCGGTATCGCTCCCGTATTTTTCATTTATTGACTTGAAATTATCGGCATCAAGAAGGATAAACATTCCCCTGTCACCGTTTTCAAGGATTTCGTTTATCTTCCTTTCACCGCCGGCGCGGTTGTAAATTCCGGTCATCTCATCAATTTCCGAAAGAAGCTTCTGATTATCCCTGTTCCTTTTTTCCCTGTCAATCAGTTCTATCAGCCATAGAACGCTTTTAATCTGCCCTGCTCCGTCCTTTGACTCCGTTATAAATCGCGCCCTGCACCACTTACTCCTGTGGTCTAAAAACTCCTCAGAGATTGTTCTGCATTCTGAGAGCCTGTCGTTCAAGCTACTGATTTCTGCGAACTCCTGCATCTTCTTTTTCGAGCGTTCCGCCGTCAGACCTACAACAAGTTCCATAAGCTTTTTGGAAGCTTTCTCCCCCTTTTTCCCCGCAAGAGAGGAAATCATTTCGTCCCTGCAGCTTATCTCCTCGAAACTGTCTTTTTTCAGGTCAATCCTGTGTATCGAAAGATAGTTATCCTTCAATGGGTCAAGTTTTTTATATCCCTTAATTTTCCGCAGCAAAAACAGGACAGCAAGAATCAGCAGCAAAATTATGATAATCTCTATTATCGCAGCAATCACCATCGTCATCCTTTATCCTGTCCTTTTGTACTTAGGAACTGTAGATAAATAACTTATGCACACTTGCTTGTATAAACTTCCACTTGCTGCGTTATCGTCAATCAGCGTAGCTCGC
>CAJOPI010000326.1 GCA_905236275.1 uncultured Lachnospiraceae bacterium
GCGAGCTACGCTGATTGACGATAACGCAGCAAGTGGAAGTTTATACAAGCAAGTGTGCATAAGTTATTTATCTACAGTTCCTAAGTAAAAGGATGTATTAAAAATGCGTGAAAAATTATTGGAATTGCTTGAAAAGACCTGTCCAAAGGTTGATTTTGTAAACGAAACTGCTTTAATTGACGACGGATTGCTTGATTCCTATTCAGTTCTGTCCATTATAGCTGCTATTTCAGAAGAATATGATGTCGAATTCGAAGCTGACGACATCCTTCCCGAAACACTCAACAGTCTGGACAGCATCATTAAACTTGTTCAGACGCTTCTCGACAGGAAGGCTGAGAAAAAATGAGTAAGTTCGACGATAAATACTCTGTACGTCTGGCAACAGAAGACGATATAGACGCAATTATGGCATTTATCGGTAAATACTGGTCTCCCGGTCACCTTATGTCAAAAGACAGGAAATATTTCGAGTATGAATTTCTGATTGACGGACAGGTTAATTTCGTTATCGCGGTTGACCGCGCTACCAACACCATACAGGGAATCCGCGGTCTTCTTTTCAGTTCTTACCATAAGGAAAAACGTGATTATTGGGGTAGTCTTTGGAAAGCCAATACCGGTGACGGTAACTACCCACTTCTTGGAACCGAGATAAGAAAGAGAACCGAATCACTCATCGAATGCAGGCATAATCTTGGCGTTGGTCAGAATATCAACACCACTATGATAGTCGGAAGCCGTTTTAAGAAGCAGATTGTCAGATTGAATCATTTTTACCGTCTCAATCCTGAAATTAATGATTTTAAGATTGCTGTCATCAAAAATGACTTTTCTGCCATGTTTTCTTCATTATCGGACTCCGTAGTCGCAGAACGTGTTACCGATATAGAAACACTGAAATCCAAATTCAATATAGAAGCAATTGATGCCATTCCGTATAAGGACAACCGGTTTATCAGGCACAGATACTTTGACCACCCCTGGTATGACTATCAGCTGTATCTTTTAAGTCACAAGGGAAAGAAAGCCTCAGCCTTAATGGTGATGAGACAGGTCGAGGCTGCCGGAGCCCATGCGCTCCGTATAATCGACTATATCGGTGACCAGTCAGCAATGGCCGGTCTTGGCTCTTTTTTCGACAATGCAGTTAGGGAAAACAACTGTGAATATGTTGATTTTTATGTATACGGTTTCAATCCGGAATACCTTCATGCTGCCGGTTTCAAAAACAGATATGACGACAATGATGAAAATGTGATTCCCAACTATTTTGAACCCTTCGTGCAAAATAACAAAGATATGTCAGGATTTTTCGACATAGGCTCAAAGGTTACCATCTGTAAGGGAGACGGCGACCAGGACCGTCCCAACTACAGCCGTAACTGACAAAAAGACCTTCGCTTCAATCAGCGAAGGTCTTATAAGTTTCACTTTTAGGTGGAAAATCATTCGTATTGAGTCTCGGAAGGGCATAGAAATCATCCCTGTCAAGGTCGCATATCCCTACTTTAGTAGCAATCGCCATGCTGCAGCCTTTGGATTTGATATATTCCACCGTTTCATCATTGTAGGACCCATAGGGATAATTCATTACCCAGTTGTTTCCATCGATATAAGGATATATAACTTCAAGACCCTTATCAACATCCTCCTTCATTTTGTCCTTATCCAGATTACCAAGCCAGTAATGCGCATAGCCATGTGCACCTATATGCATTCCTGCTTCTTTCATACACTTTATCTGATGCTCATTCAGGTAAAGCTCCCTGCTGAATACCTCTTCTTTTACTCCCACATATTTTTCAAAGAGTTCATCGCATATTATATTTCTCAGTCTTTCCGGAAGAACCGTCTGCAGCATTTTCTTTACAAAAACCGTTTCCTCCTTATCATATCTTCCGGGCTTCTGATATTCCGCTATCAGCTCATCGGTTTTCGGAAAATCAAATTCAGATCCCCTGTACTTATCCATAAGAGAAATAACTTCCGCCCTCAGTTCCCCGATTCCGGCAGATGCAAGTATAAAATGGATTTTGTTTACCGCGAGAAGCTTATGCTCCCTCACAGCTTCTCCCGGAATGTAGAAGGAACCTGAGACCCCAAAATTCTTAAGAACAGGAAAAACATTCATAAAATGGTCCGAATAACCATCGTCAAAGGTCAGTACTGCAGCACGTTCCGGCAGTTCTGTTCCGCTGCGTCCCGCCTCCGTAAGTTCTTCCATACTGATGATATTGAAGTTATTTTTCAAAAATTCCACCTGCTTATAGAATTCCTCCAATCTAAGTCCCTTTATTTCAGGATATCTCGAATGAAGCAGATCCCTTACATAATGATACATGATAATATTTACTGAACGCATTTTTCATCCTTTCAAAAATACTTTTTCTTTAACATATATATCTCATATAACGAAATAATTCCCAGCGCAAATGCCATTATCCATCGCAAAATCATAAAGGGATAAAGGAACTGAAGTGCTAGTCCTAAAAGCATCATCCCCGTCATAACCATAAAGGTAAATCTGTTGTCATATATTTTTGTAAAACCGTATTTTCTGCTTATTGCATAGTGCAGGAGCAAAAGCATGATAAAGCCCGCCATAGTTGTATAAGCTGCCGCTCCATAGCCGAAGATCGGCAGGAATATCAGATTTGTAACTATATTAAAAACGGCGGCTATAAGGGTTCCAACCGAGACTATTCCTGTTTTCTTGTGGAACTGTTCTACATTGACATAACCGGTGTAGGCAAACTTGAATCCATAACCAAGCATTATCGGAGGTACTATATATTCCACTCCCGCATAATTCTTGTCACCCAGTATCCAGATTATTTCAGGCGCAAGAAGGACAAATGCCAAAACCAGTATAACAAAAGAGACTATGTATATCCTGTTGACTTTCTTTATTGATTCCTCCTGCTTTGCATGTAATTTCTGATAAAGCCAGGGTGTCATGGCCTGGTTTAGAGAGGTCATAAGCGTGGAAACTATCATTCCGCACTTATATGCCAAAGCATAATTACCATTCGCCTCAGCACCTATCATATTCCTTATCATTACCTTATCCGATGAACCCAACACAATATTGGACAAAAGATGCGGTATGACAGGTATCGAATATGCCGCCGCATATTTCCAATATTCTGTATGCACCAGCTTTCTTCCACGATAAAGGAGCACTCCGAATACGATGAGATAGATAATAATATCGGGAACCTCCCCGCCAATTATTCTCGCAGAAAGCTTATCCTTGCACAAAAATACCATCGCAACCGAGCAGAAAGTGCAGGCAAGTGATTCGAAAATCGATATCGCCACCTGTATTTTATACTCCTGCCTTATTCTGTGTTTTGCCTGCAAAATGTCAAGAGAAGGTGCAAACATCAGCTCTATAAACATAACATGCAGATAAATCATATCTATTTTCAGGAGACCCACAAAAAAGTCCTGAAAAATCACCACCATTGCATAAAAGCACGCCGTAGAAATCGTTCCGAGAAAGGTTATTGACGACAGATATCCGTCAAAATCATCTTCATAGTCATATCTTGCCTTGAAAACAGAGCTTTTCAGATTCAGTGTGCATACTACTGCACATATCGAAAGCCAGACTTCAAAATTTTCATAAGAACCGAATTCTCCCTTTGTAAGAAGTCTTGCAAATATAGGTGTGCTTGCAAATGCGACACCCTTTTTCAGAAAGGATGCCACCGTATACCAGGCTCCTGCCTTCAGTGCCTTAACTGAAGTTTCGTCTTTCATTTTTCCCATTTAATCAATCCAATCAATTTCTTCCTGTCAACCCTGTCCGGCTGCACAGTCGTCAAAAAAGACAGTCTGAATGGTCAGACCGTCTTTGCTTCTTTCAGAAAAGCTTCTGCTATCAGCATATCCTGAGGTGTGGTGATTTTCAGATTCGGTTCTCTGTTTTCCACAAGCTTTGCATCCACCCCGCCGAACATTTTTACAACCATGGTATCGTCTGTTATTGAAACCCCTGCGTTTTTAAGTCTTTCTCTTGACTCTTCAAGCTTTTCGTAAGCATTTTTAACA
>CAJOPI010000327.1 GCA_905236275.1 uncultured Lachnospiraceae bacterium
GTTATGTCGTGAGCGAAAACGGTTATTATGGATGGAAAGATACTAAGTCTAAAGAAGATACAGAAGAGACTAACTATCATGTAGGTGATGAGGACAAAACCAAATCATCGGGACTTTCAGCTAAGCAGCAGAAAGCAGCATGGAAAGAGCTTAAGGCTTATCTCAAGCAGCTTAAGACACACGAGCTTTCAACTACGATAGTTCCCAGAACCATTTATACAGCAATCGATAAGAGTGTTCTCCCGAAGAAGAATAAGAGAATTTCTTATGAGTGTTATGAGTATGGCGTAGATACAAAAGATGTATTGGTTGGGTATGATGATGAGAAACCGGTATACAGAAGTTACGCTTATGATCCTAATAAAAAGTCTTATCATACCAATGACGTTTCTTCAAACTATGGTCTTAAGCGTACTCTTGCTGTAGACTCGAAGGGAAGAGCTTATACCATCGAGGTAACAGAGGTTGCTGATACTGTTCGCCTTGCAAACGGATCATCTACAAAGGTTAAGCCTACAGATCATGATTCATTCTATCCCGGCTATGTAGGAAAGTACAAGATCACCTACAAGAAGATCAACAAGAAGTATGTAAGCTACAGCAACGGCGTTATTACAATCAACAATAACGATAACTACGCAGTAGTTCAGAACCTTAAGGTTAGAACAAGTAAATAATAAAAAATCCCCCGGGCTTTGCGCCCGGGGATTTTTTCAACTAAAAGTAAAATTAGAAATTGCAGTAATTAAGAGAAATGATTCAATACAATAGCTCATATCTGAGGCAGATGTCAGTTGCGAAAAAATGAGCATATCCAAATAAAGGGAATAAAAAACGTCACCTTACCCAAAAGCACCATCATTTACACACTAAAGTCAATCGAACGGCCAAGCATCTTTTCCGCGTCAGTTTCAACATTGGCAGTGCGCTTCTGAATAGTGAAATCATTAATCTTCTTAAGCAGACCTTCGAGTGTGCTTGAAGTCAGAACCTCAGTGTCCTCTTTTGCAGCCATGCGTTTCTCCTCGGCATCAGCCTTTGCAGCACGTTTCTCTTCAATTTTTTCTGCCTGTTCAGCCTTCTCCTTGCGCTTCTCCCGAATATCGGCAATCCTCTCGGAAGAAGACTGATTAGCCTTGTTCATAACGGCGAAAAAGCTTGCGTTGCCATCCTTGTCGGTGGTAATGCCGTAAGCGACAATGTCCGAATTGCTTTCGGCTGCCTTGCCGAGAGTAGAAGAAGCCTGCCGCGCCATTTCGATGAGCCCCTCATACTTGTTGCGCATACTTTCGTCATTAGCCATCTGCTCGACTTCGTCCTCGCCGATAACGACAACCATCTTGTTCGCATTTCCGAAATTCTGAAGGTTGGCCTTCGCCTCTTCCTTCTTGTCTCTGCTTACGATGACAAAATCCATGTCAGAATACTTCTGACGGAGCTCCTTATAATAGTCCTTCGCCTTATCACTGAGCTCGACATCACCAAAAGTCGTGCCGTATTCCTTGGTAGTTTTCTGAGTGGTCTTCTTTTGCCGGCTAACGTCATTGACCTGACTGTTACCCATCATACTGCTGAGTGCATCTGATACAGAACTCATAAATTAACCTCCTTGTCGTGAAAAAATAACATCCATGTCGAAAAAGACATACTTTATGCCTTTATCTTTTTATCGGCAATAAAAAGAAAAAAATAAAGGGAAAAAAATAATATTTAGAAAAAATTTAAAATTCAGAGGTCAATTGTATCCTAATAAAAACCATGAAAATAAAGAGTATAAGGTATAATTAAAAATAACAGTTCTAATTAGATTCAAGATCAGGAGGTAACTTTCATGAGGGTATTGTTTGATATGGGTGAGGTAAGGGAAGTAGCAAGTGCAGAGGTTAAGCCTATGGATCTCGGCGGCGGAAAAATCGTCGGAACACAGATGAACTTCGTGCTTTATCCTACGGGAGACCACCTTTCGGTCATCTACAAGGACAACATATCTATCGAAGAGTCCGGACAGCGGGCGATAGATATCATACAGAGCCTCTATAAAAACGGCTATGCAGATTTGTCAAATGAACCTATAGAAAAGCTCTGAATGCGGGAGAAGAAAGATGAACGAAAAAAAGCTTAAGAAAAGCATAAGTCGTGTGCTTCTTTCCATTCTGCTTCCGGTAACTGCCGCAGGAATAGTATTTATCATATTCTTCCTGACGACACAGGCAAGAAAAAGCATAACGAAGCTTACTTTTGATAACCTGAAGGCTGAAAGCGAGGTCAACGCAAAGAATCTTGCCTTTGAATATGAGGCAATAGAGGCTAAATACGATAAATATGCGGAAATATTGGAGTCGGCTGAGTTCGAGTCACAGGAGGAGCTGTTTAAGTTTTTGGAGGAAACCGTATTTGCTGACAGCGAAGAGAATTTCCTTATAACCATAAGCTTTGAGGATGACTCCTACGTGCTCTCAAACCATCAGAGACTTGACGAGAGCTGGAAGCCTACCCAGCGTCCATGGTATCAGCAGGCATGGCAGATAGACGGCTGGTCAAATACCGAGCCCTATATCGACTCGACGACGGGGAATTTGGGAATTTCTCTGGTAAAGAAATACACACTGAAAAATGGCATGAAGGGAGCATTTTGTATAGATGCTTACCTTATGAACCTGCATGACGAGGTTGCAGCCATCAGCCCTCTTGGAATGGGTAAGGCAATCCTTCTTGATTTTGATCATGGATATGTAATCTCTTATATCGATGAGGATAAAGAGGGACTGGCTTTTTCAGAGACCGATACGAGCCTTATAAACGGAGCAATCGAATACTGGAAAAATCCCGGTGAGGTCGAGAAGATAAAGACAGTCACAGAGGGAGAGCTCTACGTTTACGGAGCAAGCGTTCCGGGTACGAGCTGGACACTTATTTCTGCGGTAAAAGTAGAGGATACCATGAAAGAACTCTGGCATTTCCAGATGGTTTCCTGTATACTGATGGTTGTCATGATCATAGTCATAGCTGTGATAATACTATTTACGGTAAGAAACTATGTGGCTAATCCGGTAAGGGCACTTGCGAAGAAAATCCAGCAGATATCAGCAGGCGATTTCACAGTTGAGCTGAAGCCCGGAAAAGGTGATGAAATCGGACTTATCAGGGATGAGCTCAGGGAATATACCGAGCAGATGCAGAAGTCCATACGCGAGATACAGACTACGGCAGATGAACTGAAAAAAGAAGCTGAGCACAGCAAGGATGCGGCTGAGAGCATGACCGAGCAGACAAGCGAGCAGTCAAACTCCATGCAGCAGATTCAGGAAGCCATGGAAGGAATGACGAATGCCGTAGGAGAGCTTGCGGGTAATGCCACAGAGCTTGCCGGAGCGGTGAAAGACCTTACAGATAAGGGCAGCGAGGCTAATGAGACCATGCTGAGACTTGTTGACCAGGCTGATACGGGTCAGAAGGATATGACTCTTGTTCAGGATGAAATGTACAATATCTGTGATTCCATGGATGAAATGAACAAGGTTGTCATGGGTGTTGGTGACTCGGCACAGAAGATAAACGGAATAATCGAAATGATCGATTCCATAGCAATGCAGACAAACCTCTTATCGCTCAATGCGTCCATAGAGGCGGCAAGAGCAGGAGAGGCAGGAAAAGGATTTGCTGTAGTTGCGGGAGAGATAGCAAAGCTTGCCCAGGACAGCTCGGAATCTACAGGTAAGATAGCAGAAATCGTAAACGACATCACAGCACAGATTTCGATACTTTCGGAAAAGTCCCAGACAAATGTGGATGCCATATCTTCGAGTTCGAAGGCTGTTAATACGGCAGGCGAGACCTTTGAGAAAATCTACAGGGATCTTAGCGAAACGAGCACAACCCTGCAGAACATGATAAAGA
>CAJOPI010000328.1 GCA_905236275.1 uncultured Lachnospiraceae bacterium
CAATTTTGACTGATAAAGCTTGTATATCTCTGCGAATTTTTTCTTCGAAAAATCTCCGAAATTATCCTTCTCATACTTTTCAGCATCTATGAGCTTATCCTTTGCCGAAGAGATTTCCTTTGCCGCTCTTTTCTCCGGTATCTGCTTCGGGTCGATCTTAAGTTCTTTATAAACCTCTCTCATTACCGACTTCTGATCGGCAGCGTCTGCTATTTCAAAACTTGAACTGTATCCAAGCTTCTCCGCGTGGGAGAACATTATCCTGAGGCAGGTCGAATGAAAGGTAGAAACCCAGAGTTCATGCGCATCCTCCGGAGTCATCTGCTCCGCCCTTGTCTTCATTTCCTTTGCCGCCTTATTCGTAAAGGTCAGCGCAAGAATATTCCATGGTTTTATACCATTTTCAAGCATATTTGCTATTCTGTATACTATTGTCCTTGTTTTTCCGGAACCGGCACCGGCAAGTATAAGTACCGGACCATCAATTGTTTTGGCTGCATCAGCCTGCTGTGGATTTAATTCTTTATCAAGATTCATCAATAATTCTCCGATATGTTTTTTCGTTATTTTTATAGTATACCACGTTCAAGCTAATAATAGACAAGTAGTTTTAAAAGACGTATAATAGTTACTGTTCAATCAGTAGCCAGCACTTTGCTGCTGGCTGCGTGAGAATATGAAGTGAGAGTGAGGGGCACCCTTTTGCGCAGCAAAAACTTAAAATGGTGCCCCGAATGTTGCAATTCAGTTGGCAGCTTGGCTGACAACTGAATTGTAACGTATAATATGGTTTTGAAAGCAATTGGCGGACGCCTGTGACGTTTGCTGTAAATCGTATATTAAAGTGAGGCATGCAAATGACATTCAATACCGAAAACTTCGTTGAAAGCATACTTTCAAGCATTGACCGGATGAGCTACGTTAAGTCCGACGAAATTCCAAATATTGAACTTTACATGGATCAACTGACAACCTTCATGGAAAAGCGTCTTTACAATACACGCAGGAACAACTCCGACAAGATAATTACAAAGACCATGGTAAACAATTACACAAAAAATGATCTTCTTCCTCCGCCCGAACGCAAGAAATACGGCAAAGATCATATCATGATGCTTCTTTTCATCTATTATTTTAAAAATATCCTGTCAATGAGCGACATAAAAAAGCTCCTCGGTCCTCTAAGCAAAAATTACTTCAAGGGCGTTGGAGAACTTAAACTTTCGGAAATCTATGACGAAATGTTTGAGCTGTCGCTTACCCAGCGTGAAGATTTGAAAAAATTCGTTGAAGAGCAGGCATCCGAGGTCATGAAAACCTGTAAAGGTGCAAAAAAAGACAACGAAGAATTTCTTCATCTGTTTGCCTTTATCTGCACCTTAAGCTTTGATGCCTATGTAAAAAAGCTTATGATCGAGAAAATCATCGATCTCATGGATGATGATGGTCATCCGAAAAAATGATGACCTGCAAGCGGACTTTTATTCTCCGATCCGTTCAAATACCATGTCGTAACCGTCATTTCCATAGTTAAGAGAACGGTTCACCCTGCTGATCGTTGCAGTTGACGCGCCGGTTTTCTGTGCAATCTCCATATAGGTTTTGTGCTCTCTCAGCATCTTCGCCACTTCAAAGCGCTGTGAAAGAGACAATATTTCATTTACAGTTGCCAGATCTTCAAAAAAAGTATAACACTCCTCTCTGTTGTTCAGGCTTAATACAGCATCAAAGAGTGTGTCAACCGACTCCGTATGCAGTTTCTTGTTCAACTATTTTCACCTCCGATACCGGTGTATTATACTCATTAACCAAATGTATTACCATTTTGTTGATGAGTTCGCGCCGGTCGCGTCCCGCTTTGCGGCAAACCTTTTATTGCGACCGGACGAATCAACGTAACATTACATATATGATGTCAGGGTCAAAAGTCATCATCCACAGCAAGCTTGCTTGCCGGTTGGGGAATGACTTTATGACCCGCCCCATATGAGTGTGAATACTACGAACACTTAGCGAACGCAAGTGAACTTAGTGAGAGTGTATGCACAGCTGTGCGAAGCACGAAACAATCCCTGACATTACTTTTGCCCTTAACATCATTATATAAACCATAGTTTATCACAGTAAAGTTTTAAAGTAAAGCAGAGAAGAAAAATTCAGCGTCGTTCAGGAAGAACCTCCGACGCTGAATCAGAAAATCTCAAAATCAATTGCAAATAAATGCCTTATAAGCCTTATATCCCTCGTAGACATCAGACTTACTTGTAATTTCCCATGGCGAATGCATGGAAAGAACCGCCATACCACAGTCTATAACATCCATTCCATAGAGAGACATGATATAGGCTATTGTTCCTCCGCCACCGGCATCAACCTTTCCCAGCTCGGCAGTCTGGTATGCAACCTTGTTTTCTTCCATGATCCTTCTGACTTCTGCAAAATACTCCGCATTTGCATCATTCGAGCCGGATTTTCCTCTTGCGCCCGTATATTTATTGAAAACTATTCCCTTGCCAAAATAAGCCGCATTCTTCTTGTCAAACTGTGAAGCATAAAGCGGATCATAAGCCGCACTTACATCACTCGAAAGCATTTTAGAATTTGCGAGTGTACGTCTTAGCGCAAGTTCAGAATAAACGCCCATTGCATTCATAACCTCAGCAAGCGCATTTTCAAAAAACTGCGACCTCATTCCGGTTGCACCCACACTGCCGATTTCCTCCTTATCAACAAGAAGGCATACTGAACTGCGCTTAAGCTTCTTAACATCAAGAAATGCCTTAATCGAAGTATACGCACATACTCTGTCATCCTGTCCATATGAGATTATCATCGAGCGGTCAATACCTGACTCCCTTGCCTTTCCTGCGGGAACAACTTCAAGCTCTGCCGATTCAAAATCTCTCTCTTCAAAGCCGTATTTCTTTTTAAGGAGCTCAAGAACTGCCTTCTTTACAGCCTCTTTTTCCTTTTCGCTGTCCTTTCCCTTAAACGGAATGCTTGCAAAAAGGACATCGAGATTCTCACCCTCCACAGCCTTTGAAGCTTTTTTCTCCATCTGGTCTCCCGCAAGATGAATAAGGATATCCGTCACGCAGAACACAGGATCGTTTTCATCCTCTCCAATTGCAATCTTTATCTTTGTCCCGTCTGTTTTTACTACAACTCCATGAATTGCAAGGGGAACGGTTACCCACTGATATTTCTTGATTCCGCCGTAATAATGCGTATCAAGATATGCAAATGATGAGTCTTCATAAAGCGGATTCTGCTTGACATCAAGCCTCGGTGAGTCAATATGGGCACCGAGGATATTGAGTCCGTTTTCGATTTTTTCTGTTCCTATATGGAAAAGAGCAACCGTCTTTTCCATCCACACTGCATAAACCTTGTCACCTGCTTTCAGCTTTTTCTTTTTCTTTATGACATCGTTTATATCGACATATCCGGCTTTTTCAGCAGCCTCGACCGAAATTTCAACGCATTCCCTTTCAGTCTTTCCTCTGCTTAAATAGTCGCGGTATTCGTTGTTTATCGCTTCAAGTTCTTTTTTTTCGGTCGAACTGTATGAAAGCCACGCATTCTTTGATTCCATTTTCTTTATTCTCCTCTAATAACGCCAGTTATTATCTGACTTAATCCGGTCGGATGCGAATACCGTAAGTGCTGAAGCACTAACGGTATTCAGCTCCTTAGTAATCATTATCCGTCTATATCCAGAACGGTGTTGGGATCGATATAATTACCCTCATAGCTGATCTTGTAGGTCAGTCTGTTATTGTCAGAGGTCAGGAAGATCGACTGTCCCCTGCTGACGCTCTCTCCCTCCGTAACAAGAGGGTTCGTGCTGTAGCAGTAATATGAGCAGAAACCGTTTCCATGATCGATCACCACGACATATCCATAGGTTGTATCATAAGTGACCGAGCTTACGGTTCCGTTTCCGGAAGCAACTATTTTCGCTCCTTCTCCGACCGAAAATACCACACCTTCAATATTTGATGAGTATTTTGACGGAACCGATACCTGTCCGCTTATCGGCAGTCCGGACGGAACATATTTGGTCGCTTCGACCGAACTGCTCTGTTGCTCCATATAATCTTTTCTGTTAATCTGTTCTTCGAGCTTCTGAATTCTTGCATTCAGGGTATTATTCTCACTGACAGCTGCTGCCAGAGCCTCCGTAAGCTCATTGCTCTGGCTTTCCCATGCTATTATCTGCATTCTTTCATCTTTTATCTGCCCCGAATAATGGGCAAGGGAAAAAATTCCGCCCGCAAGTACCAAAAGTAATATAACCGCTATAA
>CAJOPI010000329.1 GCA_905236275.1 uncultured Lachnospiraceae bacterium
GCCTTGCAGTATGGAGCTTTTAAGAGCCTCCTTCTTACAAATAAGCAGTGTATATTTGAGAGAGAAGCGGAAGGCGAGCGTGTAATGGTGGCTATAAATGCCGATGGAAACGAGTTTGCAGCCCATTTTGATGCAAGAGCAGGCAGGGCGCGCGATCTGATAAGCGGTGAAACGTTGGATTTCGGCGGCGGACTCAGACTTCCGCCATATTCGGGAATGATACTTGAACCCTATTGATTTAAATGATGTCAGGATTGTGGGAGCACGAAGTGCGGAACAATCCCTGACATCACTTTTGACTTAAATGGTAGAAAAAATGAACAGGTGCGTGATAATGGGCTCGGGGGATTTCTACGGGCTCGATATGAAAGTTGATGAAGGCGATTTTGTTATTGCAGCCGATGGCGGTTTTAATGAACTTATAAAAATCGGTATCAGACCGGATCTGGTTATCGGGGATTTTGACTCTATGGGCGGCGAGCGTCCGCAACATGAGAATGTCATAAGACTTCCGGTGAAAAAAAATGTGACGGATATGGACGCTGCAACGGTGACAGGCTGGGGAAAAGGCTTCAGGGAATTTCATATCTATGGCGGAACGGGTGGGAAGCGTTTTTCGCACACGTTCGCAAATATTCAGCTCTTAAGCGGAATAGCTATAAAGGGCGGCAAGGCTTTTCTGCATGGAGAGCACGATATTTCGACAGTTATATTTAATGACTCGGTAGAATATGATGCCGACATGAGAGGATTTATCTCTGTTTTTTCCCTTTCGGACAGGGCGGTTGGCGTAAATATCGAGGGACTGAAATATGAACTGAAGGATGGAATGCTTGAAAATTCATTTGCACTTGGAGTAAGTAACGAGTTTATCGGGCAGAAGTCCCGCGTATCGGTAGAAAACGGTCTTTTACTTATAGTAGTTGAAAAGAAATAGGATTAGATAATACTTTTTGGCACTGTCAGATTTATAATGCTTTCAGTGTCAAATTTTTTGTGAAAAGAGTTGTATATGATAGTTGCAGAATTGACAAGAGAAAATTTAGAATATGATATGAATGCGCTGCTTAAAAGCTTTTATCCGTCAGAAGAGGTCAGAATGGCGAAAATCGAGCCGGAAGACGGGCTTTTAAGAGTCAGGATAATTAAGGATAATGAGCTTTTAACGGAAGTCAGTCTGCCGGATGAATTTGAGTCGGATAAGAGCAATTTCAAGAATAAGCTCAGGCGTGATTTATATGAGAAATTAGAAAAGATTAATGGACATGGACTTCCATGGGGGATACTCAACGGTATCAGACCGACCAAGCTTGTGATGAAGGAAATCCTCGAAGGAAAGAGCGGGAAAGAAGCGGCATCATTTATGAAGGAGGTCTATCTCGCGTCAGACGAAAAAGCCGGGCTCGCAGTAAGAATTGCCAAAAATGAAAGGGCTGTAATCGAAAGAAGCAGCGGCAATAAAGGCTGGAGCCTCTATATAGGTATCCCTTTCTGCCCGACGACCTGTATGTACTGCTCCTTTACCTCTTATGCCATTTCACTTTGGAAAGAGAAGGTAGGAGAGTATCTTGATGCGCTTTTTAAGGAGATAGATGCGGCAGCGGAAATTATGAAGGGGAAAAATCCCGACACGATTTACATAGGCGGCGGAACCCCGACAACCTTAGAGCCTGCGGAATTTGAAAGGCTTTTTGTAAAATTAGAGGAAAAGTTTGATATAAGTAAATTGCTTGAATTTACGGTGGAAGCAGGCAGGGCGGACTCGATTACGGAAGAAAAGCTGAGAGTATTAAAGCAGCATGGAGTCACGCGAATTTCCGTAAATCCGCAGACAATGAATGACAGGACCCTTGAACTCATAGGAAGGCGGCATAACGTAGCACAGGTGGAGGAAGCCTTCAAGCTGGCAAGGAGCATAGGCTTCGACAACATCAATATGGATATGATACTGGGACTTCCGGGCGAGGGAGACAGGGAGGTTGCCCTCACAATCGAAAAAATAGAGGAGCTGAAGCCTGACAACCTTACGGTTCATTCACTTGCAATAAAGAGGGCTTCAGCTCTTGCGAAGCTGATAGATGATATGGGCTATGAAAAGCTTCAAAACAGTGATTCCATAATGGCGATTGCTGCAAAATCAGCAGAGCGTATGGGTATGCAGCCCTATTACCTCTACAGACAAAAAAATATGTCCGGAAATTTTGAAAATACAGGCTATGCAGTCCCCGGGAAAGAAGGAATCTACAATATACTTATAATGGAGGAAATCCAGTCGATAATCGCGGTTGGTGCCGGTACGGTGACAAAAAGAGTTGCAGCAGACGGCAATATCACAAGATGCGACACCGCAAAAGATGTCGGGCTATATATCAGGGATATTGATGAGATGATCGAGAGGAAGAAAAGGTTGTTTGATACCTGATTTTCCGCTATGGAAAATGCTTAGGAACTGTAGATAAATAACATGTACAATTGCACAGGATAAACTTTCAATTGCAAGGAAGAGGAATGAAGCGTAGCGAGCTACGCTGATTGACGATAACGCAGCAAGTGGAAGTTTATA
>CAJOPI010000330.1 GCA_905236275.1 uncultured Lachnospiraceae bacterium
CTTCTCCTGTCTTTTCTATGGTATTAAAGACTCTCGCAAAGTCTCTTACCCACTGGTTCATCTCCGCCTGATAATAGGCTATGCCCTTGTAATCAACAGATTTACCGACCTCGACCTTTACCCCCGCCGAGCTCGCTGCATCCTCGATCTCCGTATCATAACCGTCGGCCGGTTCAACTCCTGAGAAAACAACATTATATACGTCATTTGTATCGTCATAATTAACCGAAAAACCGCTGTAATAGAAGCCGTATCCGTTTACTGTCATATAGCCTTCTTCAGCTATACTGAGTTTTGATATAAATTCATCAAGACTCATATCTTCGTCAAAGATAGTCCATGTATCCTTATTCACCTCTATTTCAAGGGTATCAGCTCCTGTTGACGGTACTTTTGAAACCGTTCCCTGAAGGTTTTCTCCATTATTCCCGTCCCTCATGAGAAAGAGCGCCTTAAGGCTTCCGCTTAGATTGCTTGCAGTACAGGAAAATGCGTTCCCCGTACTCTCCCATTCAAGATCATAAAGCCCGTCCGCATCTGACTGATTATAAGCTTTTTTCCTCGATACACATTTAAGCTGATTATACTCATAGCCGTCAACAAGCGAATTTCCGTTGCTTATACTCACCCTGTAAAGATTGGCTCCGGTCTTTTTTCCGGTTCCCTCATCAACGACAGGTATCTCGGTTACAGTCACATCGACATAGGAAGCCAGCTGGTCAATAAGATTGTTTCTCTTATCCCTTAGGTCATTTGCCGCCATCCCCTGTATTTCAAGTGTATTTATCTGTTTATTTAATGCCGCTATCTCCCTCGCAATGGTATTTATCTCCCCTACCTGAGTCTTTATTTCTCCATTCAGCTGTTCCTGGCTTTCCTTAAGCGAATCGCTCAGTTGGTTGAAATATTCGCAGAGTCCCTCCGCAGAGCTTACAACATTCTTTCTCGTGGTCGTATCATTCGGATTGTCTGCAAGCGTTTTCAGGTTGCTGAAAAGCCCCTCGGCATAAACAGCCGTAAAACCTTTTATGGTCTCGGTATCGTTATATAAATCCTCAATGCTCGACATATAAGTATTGAGTGACGAATAATATCCTACATTTGCCTCATTATTCCAATATTTCAGGTCATAGTAGGCATTTCTGAGCTGGGTTACCTTATCGACCTGTACGCCTGTACCTGTCATTCCATAACCCTGATAAACCCTCAGTGCATCCGATGCCGACTGTACAGTAACCTGTCTGGAGTAACCCTTTGTATTGGCATTTGCTGCATTATGGGCTACCGTATTCTCAGCCGACGCTGCAACGTTCAGTCCGGAATATCCTATATTCAGGCCAAAAAACTGTGATGACATATCAATCCCTCCTTCTCGTTTATGTCAGCTGCGTAAGCAGATTCTCAAGCATCTCATTTACAACGTTAAAGTAACGGCTGCTTGCGTTATAAGCATTCTGATACTTTATCATCTTTGTAAGCTCGTCACTGTCAGATACTCCGACTACCGACTGTCTTGCGCTTTCTACCGAATCAACCGATACCTCAAGTGCATCGGCAACACTCTTATACATTTCACCCAGTTCCGCATAAGAGTTGACCATTCCGGTATAATATCCCATGAAGGTTAAAGAAGTGGAAGCATCCGGAGTCAGAACTGAAAAGTCACTGTTGAAAATTTTTTCAAGTGCTTTTGCTGTGGCATTGTCCGCACTCGCATCGTCGATTTCCTGTATGAAACCGTTGTTTAAGCGGCTGGGCTGTGCAAGAAGCTCCTCATTTATTTTAAGGTTGCAGATGCTGTATTTTACATTAGTCCCATCCTTATTTATTTCATCTTCATCTATGACACAGAACAGTTCATCATAGGTTCCGTTGCTTCTTCCGTCACATACCGCATTATATTCCTCTGTGGTAAGGGCGGACTGAATTATAGAATCACAGCCGTATTTATCAGTATTGTCATGGGTAAGCAGGGTATTAATCTCAGATGTGATTCCATAGCAGAGACGGTCGAACATCATCATGATAGTTGCAACGCTTGAATTTTCGACGTTCTCGAAGCCGGTCTCCGTAAAATCAGCATAAGTTCCCCTGCGTGTGCCCCTTGCGTCGAGAAGTGCCCTGAGCGAACCCTTATCGCTGTTCTGAAGAGCCGAAACCGGATTATCCAAATCATACACAAGCTCCTCTCCAAGCGAAGGCCATAAAACGGTATAAAATCCGGTCTTTGCATCTTTATCAAGAACCCGCGCTTCCATTGTGTTCACGTTGGTTTCCTTGACTAGCTCCACGCCCTCGAATTTAACATTGACATAGCCCAAAAGATTTTCCGTATACTCAATTTTACCCATTGCTGAAAGCTTATCAAGTATAAGATTTCTTGCATCCCTTAAGTCGTTGGCATTCTCAATATTCCCAGCCTCAACCTTTACGATCTGTTTATTGAGCTCTGCAAGCTTATTTGCATATTCATTTATTTTTTCAACCTGATCCTTTATCTGTTCGTTCAGGTTGTCCTGATATTCTGAAAGCCCCTCATAGACAGCCTGTGCCCTGTTCAGAAACTGTCCCGCAACAGTGACAACCTGGCTTTGCAGTGTGGAATCAGTAGGACTGATAGCCAGTGATGTCATGGCATCCTTCAGGTTCTGGAGAGATTCCTGAAAGGCTGTCCCGTTAAGCTCACCGAAAAGAGTATTAATTTCCTCTATTGCTTCATACGAAGTGGAATAATACGACGATCTGCCTGATTCATTGCGATATGCCTTATCGAGAAAATAATCACGTACATAACGAACTTCATCAATGTTTACGCCTAAACCAACCTGGCTTAAATTATTGGCTGAACGTCCAATCGTGAGATAAATACTATTTCCCTGATATACCTGCTGCCTTGTAAAACCTTCGGTATCAATGTTTGAAATATTATGTGCTGTGGCGTTCAGAGCATTCTGACTGGCATTTATTCCGGATACTCCTACATAAAAAGCGCCCATTAGTGACATTGATATCACCCCTCATTCTGTCCGACCTTTACTGTCTTGCGTCAAATCCTCCCTGCTCGGAAACAAGCATACTGCCTGCATTTTCCGCAGCGCGATTATAGTTTCCCGTCTCCGGTCCCGTTCTTATCGAACGTTCAAGTGCGAGATTGAAATCTATCATATCGAGAGACTGTTTAATAAGTACCGCATTCTGAGAGTTAATGAGTTTAAGCTCGTTAACAACCTTATCGAGCCTGTCCCTTACCGCTATGAGCGCATCACGCTCTTTGGGACGTTTCTCCATCATAACTATCAGATTTTTCAGCTTCAACTCCCCAACATCCTTGTTGGTAACATTCGCGATATCATTCATAACCGTACTGCGCTCTTTATCCAAAGCAGAGAGCACTTCGACCGCTTCCTGTTCTTCATCCGTGATTTTCTGAAGTTCAGCCAGGCTGCCCCTGACGATAACAGGGGTCTTTTTTTTCGAAAGGCTTAAAAGTTCAGTGTATTTATCTGCCTCTTTATTAAGTGTAGATATTAAGTTTTCCATTAAACTTGCCACTGCAACTTACCTCCCGTTTTTTCAAGCCAATGCTTCCATCTGCTCTAAGAGCTTTTCCGCGAAACTTTCACCTGTTACATTGTAGGTGCCGGCCTGAATTTTTTCCTTCAGCGGAGTCGTCAGCTCTTTCCTGACATCTGCCGCTTCAGCTACTGCTGCTCTTGCAGTCTGAAGATCCTTTCCGGTTCCCGAGAGCTCAAGTGCGTCACGCGCACTCACTGCAGACGAACTTTTTTCTGTCCTCTTGACTTTCTGTTTTCCGTATACCTGCATAACCTGATTGTAAGCTTCTATCCGCATATCAGACTCCTCCTTTCTTTAATATAACTTTTATTGGTAAAAAAGTATCCGGCAAAATCCTCGCCTTAAACTTTTCACTTATCTTATCGGACAATTATCAAATTTCTTTATAGTCTGTACGAAAAAAAATTCTGAATTTTTTATGTATAAGCATCTCCTCTTGAAACGCTGACCCTGTAACCCGTTAATTCTACGCGCTTTTCCATACATTTTCTACATTCCGCGGCTTCTTCCCCCGTACAGATTTTTCCGTCATAGAGAAGATATTTTCCCCTGACAGTTATCGGAGAAAGATTCGGCATTATCACATTCGCCCCTGCAAGAAGTCCTTTTTCCCTTCCCATCGGGTCGATCGTTCCAAGAGCTGTCGTTGCCGGAAGAAGAACCTTCGGAAGCATAAGCCTTATTATAGCGAGAAGTCTGAGTGTATCCCCTGCCTTTCCCGGAACTTCATCCTTAAAAGGAGTATCCTTATGTGGTATGAAGGGACCTATTCCTACCATTTCCGGTTCAAGCTCTTTTAGGAATTTCAGATCTTCAATCAGGTTTTCAACTGTCTGGAAGGGTGCCCCCACCATCATTCCGGCACCGGTCTGAAATCCGATTTCCTTCAGATCCTTTAGACATCTTTTTCGATTTTCAAGACTCAGTTCTTTAGGATGCAGCTTGGAATAATGTTCCTCGTTAGCCGTTTCATGTCTTAAAAGATACCTGTCAGCACCGGCCTCATAAAATTTTTCATAGCTTTCCCTTGTCTTTTCCCCTATCGAAAGCGTCACTGCCGAATCATCATAAAGCTTTTTTATTTCAGAAACTATTTCACAGATATCCTCATCCGTATAGCTTAAATCTTCTCCACCCTGAAGAACAAAGGTCCTAAACCCAAGCTCATGACCCTTTTTAACTGCCGAAAGGATTTCAGCCTTTTCCAATCTGTATCTTTCCGCATTAGTATTGCTCCGCCGGATTCCGCAGTAAAGGCAATCATTTCTGCAGTAGTTGGTAAATTCTATAAGTCCTCTGAGATAGACCTCTTTCCCGTAATATTTTTCTCTTCTCTCCCTCGCTTTTGCATAAAGATATTCTTCTTCCTTTTCGCTTAAGCCCTGAAGAAGCTCTTTGAATTCTTCATCGGCAAGGTTCTTCTCATTGCGGAGTTTGTCAATCAGTTCCGTTTTTGTCATTCCGTCTCCCCCTCAAAAACATTCTTTGCCCTCTTCAAAAAGAGCCTCCCCGAAAATGCAAGATGCACAATCTCTTCAAAATCCGCATCCTTCGGCGCAACTCGTTTGTACAGGGGGTCGGCGATTATTTTTTTATAGCCCTTCAGACTTTCCGCAATTTCTTTTTCATTAACTATTGCCTTGTCCGATTCTCTTAAGAATTCATGTCCAAGCTCTGTCGTGGCTATAACCTCTGCCCTTTCACCGGTTCTCAGTTCGTATTCCTCCGCAAGACTCAGTGACAGAATTGTTTCACCGACTATTACAACTTCGCCACTGTATTTTTTATCGGACAAAAATGAATTTTCTAAAGGGCTTTCGCGTAATTTTTTTATAATTTTTTTTGTATACTTTCCGACAGGAGTTCCGATAATGTATGGAATGCCATATTTTTCCCGCATAAACTCCGCTGTTTTTATACCTGCGGAGCTTATTACCAGATTGATATCCGCTTCGGGACTTTTCATTATTTCTTCAAAACTGCTTCCCATAGCCCAGACCGAATTCAGAAAAAAATTTTCTTTTTCGAAAATTTTCCTTATAGTTTCTTCCGAGCCTTTCGCTGCGAAATCAAGTGGTGTCATTCCTATAATGTTTATCTTTTTAACTCCATCCCGTCTTTCTTCACAAGCTTTTTTCTTTTCAGGGAGGAACTTTACCGCAAGCTCATAAAAGGCATTTGAAATACCGACGCTGTAATCATGCATGGCATTGGTCTCTATATGAAAACAGGGAATATTGCTCTTTTTTTCTATTATTTTTGCTATCCCTTTAAAATCAGTCCCGTTTATATAAGGAACAGGTGAATTAAAAAGTGCTATAAATTTCGGTTTCAGTTTCTCTGCCGCATCGAGCACGTCTCTTATAAATTTATCATCATTTCCAGTTATGGCATCCACTTCCGAAAGCCCTGAGATAAATATAAGACTGTTTTCAGAATACCATCTTGTTTCATCGTGGGTATTATAGGTTGAATTGCAGCCGGAAGGATCATGTATGACACTCATCCCGCCAAGCTCGTAAAGCGCAGCTGCCGCCCCCGAAACATCTCCCGTATAGACAGGCAGTTTATTGAATACGTTTTTCACGTTTAAGCCTCCGTTTTTTTATTGTACAAAAATGGCACCGGACTAAAGCCCGATGCCAATTATATCACAAAATCCAATAGTTATTCAGTTTCAGTTGCTTCTTCTGTAGGAAGATTATCCATATCAGCTAAAGAGATGGAAACAACTTCATTATCCTCATTATAGCTTACACGAACCAGTGTATCTGCTTCAAGGTCGTCAATCGTGCAGTCTTTATATTCTGTAGCATCTGTAAGGGTAAGTTCAAGCGTTTCGCCATTTTCTTCCTGTCCGTCAGGTTTTTCTCCGTTAGGAGCTTCGCCGTTGGGTGCCTGTCCGTTGGGTGCCTGTCCGTCAGGCTTCTCTCCATTTGGTGCTCCACCTGCAGGTGCCTCGCCGTCAGGCTTCTCTCCATTGGGTGCTCCGCCTTCCGGTGCCTGTCCGCCTTCAGCTGCTTCTTCACTTACTGTTTCACCTTCTGCAGCTTTTCCCTTTCCTCTTCCGCCCCTGTTATCGTTACCAAAAGCTGCAAGAGTAATTGTTTCGCCATCTATTGATACTATCTTTGCAAGAGTCTCTTTTTCCTCCGCTGCCGGCTCATCAGTAGGAGCCTCAGACGGCATGTCGGCAGGCATATCAGTCGGTGCTTCCGAAACAGCCTCCGGTACTCCTGTGGCTTCCTTTGCCGACGTTGTTGATGAGCATCCCATCATTGCAAGTGTAAGCAGTCCTGCGCTGATAAAAATTCCAAATTTAGTCAGATTTCTTTTCATCATAATATTCTTATCCTCCATTCGTGAAGCCTGAAACCCTTTCGACGGCTTCCTTTATGAAAGAATCTTATCAGAATATTATTTTCAAATTTTGTTTTTAACGTGTTCATTTTGTGAACCGCCTTTATATAGTAAACGCAATAAATAATTGCGTTTACTATAATGTGATGCGTCTGGGTGCACTTGGAAAATAGCCGCTTTCAGCGGCTTGCACCCA
>CAJOPI010000331.1 GCA_905236275.1 uncultured Lachnospiraceae bacterium
GATTATAGCTCCGACGATAACGGAAACAATAACAACTGCCGTTGTCTGCTTAATAAGTGTCGGTTTGTCAGGCCAGATGATCTTTTTAAACTCTGCCTTTACCCCATCAAAAAATGAAGGTTTGGACGAGCTTTTAGCTTTAGCCTTTTCCTTTTTTGCCGGGGAAACTGCTGCTGTGTTCTCTGAATCACCCATTGTTAAAACCTCATCTTTCCGTCAGAATGAATTACTTAGTTTCCTTGTGAACTGTGTGAGTCTTGCAGAACTTGCAGTACTTCTTGATTTCCATTCTTTCAGGATGAGTCTTTTTATCCTTTGTAGTGTTGTAGTTACGGTTCTTGCACTCTGTGCAGGCAAGTGTTACTCTTGTACGCATGATTTAATAATTCCTCCGTTTGATATAATTCATTGTGTGCAGCTTTCAAACTGCGTGCACTAAAAAAAGAGGCTTTGCCTCTTGCCTAACTAATATATCATAATTATTTTTTTACGTCAATCTTCTTTTTTTACATATATCAATAAAAAGGATTGCTTTTTGTATGCAATTTGTGTTAGAATAAATATGTAAAATTATCTAATCAATTATCGCTCTTGCTTTTATATTTTTATTTATGGAAAGCTTATACGTGCAGGGAGGCACAGAAAGGAGGAGCCGATGTCAGCGTTTGCTTTGTCCAACATCTATAATAATTATCTGACGACCTACGATTTCGGGCAGCACAGCTCAGGCCGTTTTGATTCCCATAAAAAGAAAGAGCTGAAAGAAATCTACAATACCATAGTTAAACAGTCGCAGGATGCTCCTCTGTATTTTCTTGATACAAGTGGTGTTTCCCAGAAGTATGCCATAAGTCTGAAGGAGGACGCAAGGGATTTACAGAAGGCAATTTCGTCCCTTACTCCCGACTATTCTTCGAGCATACTCGACCAGAAGATTGCTTCTTCTGACAATGAAGGTGCTGTCGAAGCCCGTTATGTCGGTAGTTCGGCAACTGAGGGTGAAAGCTCCCTCGATACCGATTTTGATATAGGTATTGAGCAGCTCGCTTCGGGACAGGTCAATATGGGACGTTTTCTTCCTGCAAGGGAAAGCTCCCTCGAAAGCGGAACCTATTCCTTTGATATGGATGTCAACGGAACAGATTATGAATTCCAGTTTTCCATAGGACTCGGAGATTCCAACAGCTTCATCCAGAACCGTATAGCAAGGCTTATCAACCGTTCAAATGTCGGTGTACGTGCTTCCGTAGCTGAAGCCGAGGATGGTTCGACCGCCCTTAAGCTTGAAAGCACTTCGACCGGTACCAACAATAATGTCAGGCTGAATTTCAGCATTTCGGACAATAACACCAGCAAGAAGCGCGGTGCCGTTGAATACTTCGGAATGGACAAGCTTGCTCACGAACCGACCAATGCACGCTTTACGATTAACGGCGAAAGCTACGAGGCTTATTCCAATACCTTTACCTTAGACGATTCCTTTGAGATGACTCTCAAAAGCATAACAGGTGAAGGTAAGGATGCCCACATCGGTCTCAAGCCCAATCTTGAAGCTCTTACCTACAATATCAACCACCTTGCAGGTGCCTACAATGATTTTATCAAAAGAGCCGCCGAATATACCGCGAACTATGGTCAGTCAGACAAGGTCATGATTGAAATGAACAGGCTAAGCAGGAATTTTTCCCTTCCGCTCAGGGCTGTCGGACTTGATACCATGTCGGACGGAACCATAGAGGTCAATAACGATCTTCTTGCAGTGAGCGCATCCGAAGAAGATCCTGAAGACAGCCTTTCGGCAATCAAGGACTTTACTTCGGCGATAATGTCAAAATCCGAAGATATTGCCCTCAATCCCATGAGCTACACCAAGCAGAAGCTTGTGGCTTACAAGCGGCCCGGCGGAAATTTCCCGAACCCTTATATGACAAGTATGTATTCGGGTATGTTGTTCTCCGGCTATTGCTGATTCATAAAAAGAAGCCCCCGCAGCGGAACTTGTAAAAAGTGATTTTTCAAGTCCTGTTGCGGGGGATGTTTTATTTTTAGAGCATATCCCTTACGTCATTAAGGGCATCGATTACGATATCATCCATATCATAGTATTTGTATTTGCCGAGCCTTCCGCCGAAGAATACTTTCTCTTCCTTTAATGCCAAATCCTTGTACTTCGCGTAAAGTTCATTGTTCTTATCATCATTTACCGGATAATAGGGTTCATCCCCCTTCTTCCAGTCAGCAGGATATTCCCTTGTAACGACGGTCTTTCCATCTTCGGATTTTTTTGGAGCAGAGCCAAATTCCTCGAAGAATTTATGCTCTATGATTCGTGTGTAAGGAATCTCATATTCCGTATAATTCACAACGGCATTGCCCTGAAAACTGTCCGTATCCATGACTTCAGTTTCAAAACGCAGGCTTCTGTACTCCAGCGGACCGAATCTGTAATCGAAATAGCCATCAATCGAGCCTGTAAAAATGACTCTCGAAGCCTCCCTCAGAAATTCTTCCCTGTTTTCAAAAAAGTCAACGCCTATCCTGACATCGGCACCCTCGAGCATCTTATCAATCATCGCCGTATATCCGCCGATAGGGATACCCTGATATTTGTCATTAAAATAATTATTGTCATAAATAAACCTGAAAGGAAGACGCTTTATTATGAATGCCGGAAGCTCGGAAGCCCTGCGTCCCCACTGCTTTTCGGTATATCCCTTTACAAGCTTTTCGTAGATATCTTTTCCCGCGAGAAGAAGCGCCTGCTCCTCCAGGTTTTCAGGCTCTTTTATCTTTTCCGCAGCCTCAGCAGTCTGGCGGGCTATCTCAGAACGTGCTTCCTCCGGTGTGACCACTCCCCAGAGCTGATGGAAGGTATTCATGTTAAAGGGCAGATTAAAAAGCTCATTTTTATATCGCGCAAGCGGGGAATTTGTATAGCGGTTAAATTCCGCATATGCATTTACATAATCCCACGCTTCAGCACTGTCGGTATGGAAAATATGTGCTCCGTATTTATGCACATTTATTCCGTTAATCTTCTCAGTATAGATATTTCCGGCGGTATGGTTTCTCTTGTCTATAACAAGGCATTTCTTACCGGCCCTGACCGCCTCAGCCGCAAAAACCGCACCGTAAAGTCCGGCTCCAACTATTAAATAATCGTACATAAAAGCGCTTCTCCTTACTCAGTTTCCCAGATAGCCTTTCTTCCGACTCTCGCAAGACATTCACCTGCTCCGATAATTATAAATATTACAGGTGTGCAGATTATCTGCTGATAGCAGAAGAAATTATGTGCCATATAGGCTGTTATGCACATGATTGGTGCTATTGTCTCCGGATATTTCCCGGCATTTTTTGCAAAGTTCAAAATAGCAGCTATGAAAATTCCTATGTAGGCGATTCCACCGAAGATTCCGATATTAACTATCTGAGTCATAAACTCATTGTGCGCACAGGTAAGGATTGTATTTTCTCCCCACTTATTGAAAAGGAAGTCTGAGTGGTAAATATAAACAGTATTGAAGAACCCGTCAGGTCCTGCACCAAATAAAAATCTCACAGGATCATCAGTTATCGTCTTTACTACAGAATCAACAGTAACTCTCCATGAGCCTCCTCTGTCCGATCCCCACTTATCATCAAAAAGAAGATACCAGTTGTCACTCGACAGCCCTGCCGGCAGAAGTCCGTTGGTATTGAGAACGATATATAAGATACCGCCTGCAATTCCTGCTATAAGAAGGGCAAAGTACAGCCTTCTAACTATCAGAAGCTTACTGATGTTCAGCTTTTCTTCTTTATCGGCTTTAACAAGAAAATAATAGGCAACCCCCAGAAGAACGATAACGCCCCACATAAGCGGATGCTTTGAACCAAAAAGCATAAGCGTTCCCGGGTCAACTGCCGCATCAGGAAATGCCATCTGTAAAAATCCTATCACCCTCCAGGACAGCAGCATAACGAGAATGGTCTCTATCCAGCGAAGCAGATATTTATTCTCCGTAAATGAGAAATAAAAGAGCGTTGATACCATGGCAATTATCGCATAAAATGCGCTGTCCGAGCCCTGCGTGATGATCGTCATCGAGCCGAGTATTGTATAAACAAGGCTGAGCCTTCTTACCCATGTCTTTTCAGAATACCAGTAGATAAAAAGTCCAATTGGGAAAAGCTGTACCACATAGCTCGAATACCATGTAGCCTGTCCCAATGTAGACAGGAACTGGGGAATGTATGAAGGATCAAGGTCTGTATACATTCCAAGCGGATCGATCATGAAACGGTTCAATACTCCAAAGAGGAAAACCAGTGATGCTGACGAAAGATAAAGCACCATCATGAGCGTATCCCATCTCCAGAATCTCGATACAAAAAAGTATAAAATCACAAAAGCAACCTGTGCTACAAGTCCCATGTACCAGCCCGAATATCCTCCCAGCACATTGTACTGCGAAGGCTCAAGAACAACCCCCGATGCCTCGGGAAGATTCTTGTAAGGCGTAAGTATGGATGACAAAAAGCAGAACACAAGATAGGCAAGGACGAACCAGTCCGTAATCGATACCTTCTTCAGACTGAACCAGTCTTTAGCCCTGTTGACCCTGAATATGTCATATAGAAACCATCCAAAAAAGGCTATCAGAAACAGCACCACTCCCGGAAAAAGGAAGTCTCCTTCATCATTCGACCAGAAATAGGTTACCGTCTTGAAAAAGCTCCATTTTGCCTCACCCATGTTGTAATACTTATCCTGATAATAGAGAGGATATATTACAAACATAAAAAACAGGTATATCGCCAGGGTTTCCTTGACGAAACGTTCCGACAGAAGCTCCTTCGCCTTCACGCCGGCATTTTTTAACTTTGAACTCATTTTTACTCTCCTAACTATATCTCAAATCGATCTTCAACAGTATAACACATATTTGTTTTTAAGCACAAGAAAAGAAGAAGGATATCAAAAGACAGCCTTCTTCCCTCATATAATCTTTATCCAATGGATTCTCTCAAGGTTTCAAGGATTTTAATTCTCAGCTGATCCCTGTCAGGCGGCTTCAGAACATAGCCGGCAGGATGATCAACGAGGATTTCGAGAATTTTTTTCTTCTCATTTACACCTGTAAGAAATATCACAGGAATCGAATTGCCTACCATTTCCCTGATTTTTTCGAAGGTCTCCTTACCATCCATTTCAGGCATAAGATAGTCAAGGAGAACAATGTCCGGCATTTCCTCTGCTATGATTTTAAGTGCCTTTTCACCGGACTTCGCAAGCAGTATGTCATATTCGTCTTCAAGCATTGTTTTGATGCTTCTGAGCATGATAGCAGCATCATCAACGACAAGCACCTTCCTTCTCTTCTTCCTGTCAGGACGCTTTCCGAACCATACAAGGTCTTCTTCCGGATCTTTTACCTTCTCCGGGTCTATAATGCTGTGGCACGCCGAAAGTATCTCGCTGTTTTTTATCGGAATATAGCGGGCCTTATAGCGTTTATCATCACAAAGCAGTTTAACATTCTCGAAATTGTCCCTTGTGCTTATAACAAGTACAGGTATCGTTCCCCACCTTCCGTTCAGAGTATTGAAAATACTCTTGTCCACAGGCTCCATTCCGGGCATACAGATAACTATAAGATTAGGGTTCGAAAGCTTTATCATGTCATGCATCGTTTCAGCCTCAGCAGGACAGAACTGAACCTGATATTCTCCTGTTATCGCCTCACCGACAGAGCGGTAAACATCGGAAAAATCACCTACAAGCAGTATTTTTTTCAAATCGAGCCCCTCCTCTTCTCCTCTATGAGTCTCATAGTTTCGACCGCTTCGTCCTCATCAAGATTTTGAACCTCCGCCATGAGTTTATCCATCAGCGTGCGTATCTCACCTTTATAGCTGTATTTTTTCAGTTCAGTCGCAGCCGCATCAGCCTTGTCAATATCCATATTTCCAAGAGCTTCGCTCAAATCTTTAAAAAGCTTTTCCAAAAGTCCTCCGTCAATTTCCCCCGCTGCCTCATTATCCTCAGCAGGTCTGAAGGCTTCAGAAAGTCTCTCAAGGTTCTTTTCCCGCTCCTGTATATAAATCGGCATCAGTGATAAAATCCTCTCCATGTCATGATTTTTTGCCGCATATTCAAGAAGCTTCGCCAAAGTGGATATTTCAAGCGCCCCGAACATCGCTGCTGCGCTCTTCATGGAATGCACTTTAACCTCATAAGCCTTGAAAGCCTCTGTCAGTGCTTCCCCGTCCGCACCATCTTCATGCAGTTTTTTAAGATTCTTAAAATATCCGTTCAGTTCCTCTGCATCAAAAGTACCTAAATTTATATAATCATTTACAACATTTTTAAGAAGTCCCTCATCATGAAGCTTGTTTATTGCATAATTCCAGTCCACACCCTCTATTTCAGGCATATCCACCGTCAGGGCATTTTCCCCGCTGACAATATAGGGAGCCTTCTCAACTTTTTTGTAGCTGCACATCCCTTCAGGAAGATATCGTACAAGCATCTGCTCCAGCTTTTCTACCTGTATGGGCTTTGAAAGGAAATCCGTAAATCCTTCGGATAAGTACATTTCACGTGCCCCCGATATAGCATTTGCGCTGAGGGCGATTATCGGAGTAGCTTCGTTAAGCGGGGAATCATCCTTCTTAAAGCGCCGCATGACCTCTATTCCGTCTATTTCCGGCATCATATGATCTAAAAATACCAGATCGAATTTTTCAGCTGCAAGAGCTTCGAGTGCTCCCTTTCCGGAATCAACATCTTTTATTTCCATGCCCGATTGCTTCAAAAGTCCGATAAAGACCTTACGGTTCATCGTATTGTCATCGACCATGAGTACTTTGGCACCCGGAGCCCGGAAGACCTTGTCATAGGAAAAGCTCTCACTTTCACCTCCTGCGTGGTCTTTAAGGTCGCCCACACACTTCCTGTCAGCAATCCCCTGCACAACCTCAAAGGAAAAACTCGACCCTTCTCCGTAAACGCTTTGAACCACGAGCTGTGTTCCCATAAGTTCAAGCAGCTCCATTGTAAGGCTCATTCCGAGTCCGGTTCCCTCCACGCTCCTGTTTTTCTTCTCTTCAAGTCTTGTGAAGGGTGAGAAAAGTCTTTCCATATCCTCTTTTTTTATGCCTATTCCTGTATCCTTTACCTCGACCTTCAGGTAAATATTATCAGCGTCCTTCTCCCTATAGGAGACCTTCAGCGTAACCGAGCCTTTTTCGGTATATTTGACGCCGTTTACAAGGATATTTAATATACACTGTCTGATACGTATATCATCACCTATGAGTATCGAAGGGGTATTTTTATCAACCTCTGCTTTCAGAACAAGGTTTTTCTTTTCCGCCCTGTCAGTCACCATTCTCATGAGGTCGTTTATCATCTCCCCTATGTCATACTCCGTAGGAATAATTTCCATCTTGCCTTCCTCGACCTTTGAAAAGTCAAGGATATCATTTATGAGTGCCAACAGGGTCTTTCCTGCCGACCTTATATCCATTGCGTAGGAAAATATGCTCTTTTCGCGGCTCTCCCTCAAAATCAGCTCGTCCATACCAAGCATGGTATTGATGGGAGTCCTTATCTCATGCGACATATGGGCAA
>CAJOPI010000332.1 GCA_905236275.1 uncultured Lachnospiraceae bacterium
CGCTTCACGCTGTAGCCCATGGCCTTGAAAACTGCTTCAGCTTTTTCGGGTCTTTTGACAAGATATCCAATATGATCAACGCGTAATGCCATAAAAACTCCTTCAATTTATTTCTATAACATGGTTTTTCTTCGTGTATGCGGAAATCTCCAGTTCCCACTCACTGTTGCCGGCTTCATCTTCTTTTAGCTTTCCGAATCCATGTAAAGAGAAAAAGTCCTTTACCATGGCATTTTTGGAAGTGGGATAGTAGTAACCCTTTATTGTCTTTATTCCGCGTTCAAGGCATTTATCGACAAAACAGTCCATCATTGCATATTCCATGTCACGCTTCAGGACACGACAGCTCATTATCCAGAGGTCGATATTGCATAAAGCTTCTTCAATATGCCCGATAACTACACTTACTACACCGTTATCACCGAATTTATCAGTCAGTTTACCATAAAGGGTTATATAATTACTGTCATTGGCAGTCTCTTCGATTTCTGTCTGGGTATAGCGCCTTGTTGTCAGGTTAAACTGGTTTGATTTATTGGTAAGCTGCGCTATCCTTGACATCCATGCAGGAATAAAGCTTTGAATCTCGGCCTTCATTTCAAGGGAGAGGAGGTAATCCTTGTAATTACTGAAGGATGCCAATGCCTCCAAACGCTTTGCATTTGCCTTATACATTTCGTTTCTTCCGGCATCATCCTTTGAAAAATTCGTGGTTTCAAAGAAAGCCGATTTATCGAGAATGCCGATATAGCGTTCAGCCTGGTTTCCAATCTCCGGAACGGCTGTCAGAGGGGAAGCCTGTCTGATTATCTCCCTCTCGGCAGGATTGTCATCAACGAAAACGAAGCTTTCGGGAAGAAGACTGAGTTCATTCGCTGCCGCTATCAGGTTTTCGCTTTTTGGCTCCCAGTTTATCTTTGCAGCTACGAAATCATCTTCCTTCAGGATGGAATCAGGGCGTTCAAGACCTTTAAGGGCGATTTCCTTTTCATTCTTGGAATTCAGGGCAAGAAGAATGCCTAAGTCCTTATGGGCTTTGATATAGGACTGAAATTCGCTGTAGGTCTGACTTACAGAGGTTTCCTGACCGATTTCGATATTGTCTGCACCGTCATCGCCGATAACGCCGCCCCAAAGGGTGTTGTCCATGTCGAGCATCAGAACCTTTTTATTCTTTCCAAGCAGAGATTTTATTATATTGGCAACATTAAAGGAAAGATAAGGTATTGCAGGAACCGCTACCGCATACTTGTACATATGCCAGTAGTAGGGGTCTGACCATGCTTCAAGCCCGTAGGAGGCTGACTGGTAATTAACATCATTTATGAAAAAGTTCTTGTGGCTGTCCGCATATTCGGCAAATTTAAGATTGAGCCTTGTGACGAAATTCACCCGTCCGTTTATGCTCGAAGCGTCCTTGTTTCCTAAGAGCCTGTAATAAGGGTACTCAAAATTATTCTGAATTATGGGACAGTTCTAGGTCTCCGACAGATGCTCCCACAAGCCCTCGAAGCGCCTGTATACCTCGGACAGCTTGGAAGCTGCTTCCTCGGAGCTGTCACTTATGGCAGGAAATAAAGGAATATTTCTGATACAGGTACAGAGATATATTATTTCAGGAGCGAAATTTTTGAGCTCGGGATTTTCAAACATTCCGTCCTCGTAGAACATATTGTATTCCGACTCGTAAAAATCGCCTTTTATCCCGTAATTCAAGAGAAAGACTTCAAGCACATTCTTTATATCGTTAGTCGTCTGTCCTCCGAGAATGGCAATCCTTAAGGGTGTGAAGTTTTTCCCCTCTTCTAAGAGTCTGCGCTTCAGGGATTTTTTCTTTTTTATGATCAAAGCCCCGTCAAAGGGGTATTCGAGTTCTTTCATCCATAAATCCTTTCAGAAGTTACAATTGCTTTTCTATTCTAAATCATTTTAATAGGAAGTGCAACCTATACAAAAAACAGAATTTATGTTAAAATGCGACAGCGAACTATAGATATTTGAGGTGAATAATTCATGAAAAAAAACTACGGCTTCTGGCTCGTATGTGCTTTGTTAATAAGTATACAGCTTGCTTTCTCCCTGAGATTTATGGGAAGGCAGTATTTTTCACTCGATGAGGTGAGCCAGATAGGATTTATCGCAAAAAGAAATTCCTGGGGGAAAATAATAGATTATTATCTTACCAGCGAAGTGACAAATCTTCCGCTCTGGCCACTGCTTGCTGCGGTCTGGTACAGGGTAGTTCCCTATGGCGAAGGCTGGATGCGGCTTATAACGGTTATATTTACCACTGCCTCCATAATCCTTCTGATAAAGGCAGGGAAGAGCTTTGGCGGTGAGGGAACAGGACTTCTGACAGCAGTTTTAAGCTGCATATCGCCCATAATCATGCAAAAGTGCGGGCTAACCTTCAGAGTGCATGCCTTCTGGCTTTTCTTTACGGCACTGGTGCTTTGGCTCTATATCGAAAGGAACAGGCGGAAGGAGAATACGACAAAGGACTTTGTGCTTTTGGGGCTGGCAATGGCAGGACTTGCCTACTCCCATTATTTTGGCTGCCTTTCGATAGTTTACCTCTTTCTTTTAGATATTCTGCCTTTTTGCAGGAAGATGCTTCATAAGAAATTCATCATTTCCTATCTTATAGGCGGGGGAAGCCTTATACCATGGTTTATACTAATGCTCCTTAAGCGGACGATGAACCTTGAAGAATTCTGGCCTAAGGTGCCGACCTTTGAGAGTATTCCGAAGGCACTCCATTATATCGTTGGAAATGATGAGCCGCTTTTTATTCTCCTTATCCTTGCAATGATATATAATTTACTGGTTCTTTTGAAGGCTTTCAGGGACAGGGACGAGGAGCTTGAGGAAAAGCTTTATGCCGCAGGCTTTGCGCTGATGTCTATAATATTTGTCTTTGCCGATTACGTCTACAGCGCCCATATTAATACGCGGAGCGGAATTTTTGTCACAAGATATTTTATTTCCTGTGTGCCGGCTGCGACACTCAGCATTGCTGACTTCCTGAACAGGATATTAAAGGTTGTAAGGGAAAGAACGGAAGTCTCGAAAGGCATTCTTTACGGAACGGTCATGGCTTTTACACTCCTTTATATAGGAGCACCGAATTACTATTATGATGTCAAGGAGGAGGTTTCGGCACCCTTTGACAATACCTACGGGAATGTAAGGGATGCGATTGCAGCTGAGGGCAGGCTTTATGATGCGGATACCGTCGTTGCGATAAATGCGAACCGCGCCAATGCCGACGGCTTCGAGGAATATTATCTTGAATATGGCGGAAGCGGCAGGGATGTTAATGTCATGTCAAATGAAGACGGCGATATAGAGGAAAGGATTAATAACGCCCGATATGTCTATATTTATCAGGTTATGAGCGGAACGCCCGATGTTTATACGGAGCTTATGGGAGATGCCTTTGAAGAGCGGTGGTTTGATGAGGATATAGGACTTTATCTTTTTGAGAAAAAGCAAGATTGACAAAGCTTTTTGCTATAGCTATAATCTTAAAAGATATGATTGACCGATCCGGCATGGAAATGAATTATATGAGGTAAGTAAAATGGATGAAGTAATGGAGATTTTAAAAGAAGTAAGACCTGATGTGGATTTTGAGAAGGAAAAGAAGCTGATAGACGACAGCATACTTGATTCCTTTGACATAATATCGATTGTCAGTGAGCTGAACGAGCATTTTGGAATTGCAATAGATGCGGATTATCTTGAAGCCGAGAATTTCAACTCGGTCGAAGCCATCTATGAGCTTGTACAGAAGCTTCAGGAGGCTTAAAGCTCCTATAATCTGTTACGATTATAATGACCGTCTGTTGTTTGATGCCGATGGCAGAAACACTTCAGACGGTTTTTCTTGTAAATTTTAGAGATATCGGAAAAGGGAGTTAAGAATGAGCGTAAGGGTCAAACCGTATCATGAATGGGAGGCTAAGCATCGGCTTCTGAATAATAAATCCGTCGATGGCTTCAAATACTGGAATTATATGCGGCGGGATATGTTTATGTCCTTCGTGGACCAGTATTCCGGAGTTGAACCCCCGTTTTACAAGAATATGAGCGAGAAGCCGGCGAACAGGCTTGAAGTTCTTGGTAAAAAGGCGGGCGACTTCCTTTTCTTTATGCGAAACGGACTTAAGAGTGATTTAAGGAACGTTGATGCGCTTTTCCTCTGCCACAGGCGAAGACAGCGGATAGAAAACCGCATGGTAAGTATATATTCGGACTTTGTAGAGGACAGGATACCCAACTCCGTCACGCTTGAACGCGGTGATACGAAATTTGATTATGACTGTCCAAGATATTCACCGAACTTAGTCTACAGCGGAAGTGTAGAGCTTATGAGCTATGCCTACCGCTATATGATCAAATTCCTTTCCAAAAATAAATATAAAAAAATCAAAAATTATGTAAAGGCAGACATGGAAGAGGCTTTCAGGGACCTTGAAGAAAGCTATGGACTGAAGGTAAATAAAAATGATTTTGCGGAAAGGGTAACGACGCTTTATTTTTTCTATAAATTCAGAAAACCCCGCTATGAGAGATTTTTAAGGAAGCTTTCGCCTAAGGTTATAGTCGAGGTTGTGGGCGGGGGCTTTGATGCAAAGATTATAAATGAGCTTGCAGTAAAGCTTGGGATTCCCACAATTGAGCTGCAGCATGGAGCCGGCGCGATTGACATAGTCTATCCTGAAAAGAATACTCCTGTGGATATTGCTCCCGACTGGTACTTTACTTTCTCGGACTTCTGGAAAAATATGGTTCTTCTGCCTACAGGTACGTCGCAGGTTTTTGCCGGAGGTTTTCCCTATCATGATATTATGATGAGGGATTATCCGAGGGAAAGCTGGAAGCATGACAGAAATACCATAATATTCCTTTCAAGCAGGAAATACGGGAAGGAAATGTCTGAGCTTGCACTTGAGCTTTCTAACTTGGATGAAAGGCTCAATATAATATTTAAGCTTCATCCGAGGGAGTTTCATGACTGGAAGGAGAATTACAAAGACCTTTTGGGAAGCAGGGTTGAGGTCATAGACAATCAGAATAACGGCTTATACAAGTATTTTGCAGAAAGCTCCGCACAGGTTGGAGTGGATTCGACAGCCGTTTATGAGGGCATGAGCTTTGAACTCGCAACCTATATATGGGATATTCCAAAGGCTTCGAATATGAAGAGTATGCTCTGTGATGCCGGCTATGCGGAAGTTTTCTCTACTGCTCAGGAATTATATGGGAAGCTGTCGGCGCGAGCTGACAGAGTTAACTTTACGGCGGACTTCTTCTGGAAGGAAAATCCGATAGAGAATATAGTAACTAAGATAAAGGAAATAGGAAAAATCAATGAAAATTAAGCCTTATATAGATAAGATCGTTAAACCGTCGGCAAATATGCTTTTGAATATTATTCCGGGGAAAAAGGGAATCGCCCGATATCTGCGTGTGGCTTTTGACCTCCTGCTGCCCTGGCGTACCATATATCCCGAAATAGTTATGGTAACAACTACCGGCTGCACGCTCAAATGCAAGAACTGCAACAATCTGATGCCCTATTATCACAGTCCCTACAGCATCGATACAGAGGAGCTTAAGCGTGATTTTGACAGAATCATGGCTTCGATGGATACCTGTGTGAGATTTTCGCTTATTGGCGGTGAGCCCTTTATTTATCCGCATCTGAAGGAAATGCTCACCTATGTTCTGAATAATAAGAAGATAATGTATGTGGGGCTTGTTACCAATGCAACGATAATCCCTGACGGAGAACTGCTTGAAATCCTGAAAAACCCGAGGATTGTCGTAAGCATAAGTAATTATGGGGTTCCGCTTCAGAAGGTGGATGAGCTTATAGAGCTTTTCCGTAAAAACGGCGTAAGGTATATCCCTGACAATGCCGCATCCTGGGTGAAGCCCGGCGGAACGGAGTTCAGGGGAAAATCCCTTTCAAAGCTAAAGAAGGAATATGCAGGCTGTTTTTCTTCACGCTATTGCAGAACCCTGCTTAAGGGCAAGCTTTTCCTCTGTGCAAGGGGCGCACATCTTTATGATCTGGGATATATGCAGAGTGCGCACGATTATTTTGATATAAGGGAAGGCAGAACGGTCAGGGATTTCAAGAAGGAAATGCTTGAATTTACATTTTCTGATTATGCCGATGCCTGCAATTACTGCGACCATGCACTTAAGGAGAAAGTAAAGCCGGGCGAACAGCTGTGAGGTAGGACATGACGCTTTTTTCTTTGAATTTTCTGATTTTTCTTTTGCTGACAATAACTGCATATTATCTTTTGCCGAAAAAGTCCCAGCAGATGGTTCTTTTGATTGCAAGTTATGTTTTTTACTGCTTCGGAACGGGCTGGAAGGGTGTTGGATACATTCTCTTTACTACGCTTTCAACCTTTTTCCTTGCAATCAGGATTGAAAAGATTTTATCCGAATACAAAAAAACTGCCTCGGCTGTAAAGGCAAAGACAGTTGAAATGTCAAAGGATGCGCTTGAAAAGCTTAAAGAGGAAAACCTGGGACGAAGAAGAAGGTATCTGGCGGCAGGACTGCTTGCAAATTTTGGAATACTTGCCTTCTTAAAATATGGTTCGGGCTTTTTCGACTCCGCTTCAATATTTCTTCCGCTGGGAATATCCTTTTATACCTTTATGACAATGGGATACCTGATGGACGTTCACAGGGATAAATGCGCTGCGGATCATGATTTCTTTCATTTTGCCCTCTATACTGCCTATTTTCCGCAGATAATACAGGGACCGATAAGTCGTTATAAAGACGTGGAAGGCGAGTTCAGGAAGATACATTACTGGAGTGATGAGAATTTCCGGAATGGTTTTCTGAGGATACTCTGGGGCTATACAAAAAAGATCATTATAGCCGAAAGAGCCGGAATTTTAGTGAACGAGGTCTTTAATAATTATGCCGCCGCGGACTACAGGGGCTTTGTTGTCTTTGTCGCTGCATTTTTCTACGGTTTTCAGATATATGCGGATTTCTCCGGAGGTATGGATATTATCTTTGGTGTCTCGGAAATCTTAGGAATACGACTTACAGAGAATTTCAGACAGCCCTATTATGCCAAAACCGTTACGGAATTCTGGCAGAGATGGCATATTACACTTGGCGCATGGATGAAAAATTATGTTTTTTATCCTATATGTCTATCGAAAACCGCTTCGAAAGTGCAGAAGAAGCTTAAGAAAAAATTCGGCAATTACTACGGAAGAGTGCTGGTGCCGTCGTTTGCCTCCTTTATTTCGTTTTTTATAGTGGGAATATGGCATGGTGCTGATGTAAAATATCTTGTATATGGATTTTACATGGCGGTCTTTGTTTCGGCAAATACCCTGTTGGAAAACTTTTACATCAATATAAGAAATTCACTTGGATTAAACCCTGATACAAAGGGCTATAAAGTATTTCAGATTGTCAGAACCACAGTACTTGTCCTGATAGGACGTTTCTTTTCGAGAGGTAATTCCCTTGTTGATGCTTTGAGGATGATCAGGAATATGCTGTCAGCACTGAATCTGAATGTATTTACTGACGGAACACTCCTGAATTTCGGACTTGACAGCAAGGACTGGAGCGTACTCGTCATAGGTATAGCTCTGATGCTTTATGTTGATTATAAGAACGAGCATGGAATAAAAATCAGGGAAAAGCTTGCAGGTCTTTGCCTGCCGCTGCGTTGGGCGGTATATTATACAGCAATCCTTGCTGTCATAATTATCGGAATTTACGGCGTGGGCTATGATGCATCATCATTTATTTATCAGAACTTCTAATGGAGTATTGAACTTTGAAGAAAAAAATTCTTTTTCTCATTAAACTAATGGCTTTCGTGGGGATACTTTCGGCATTGATCCTTACGGCATCCTTTTATCTGACACCCTACTGGCTCTATTCCAATGATCCGGATGATGCCGGAGAGAGTGCGCGCTATGAAAATTTCTACGAGATGCCGGAGAACAGTCTTGATTATATAGTTGTAGGAGCGAGCAACAGCTATCATGGTCTTGATCCTATGCAGGTATATGCGTATTCCGGAATAACGGGCTTCGACTTAGGAAGTCCGAGCCAGCCGATGGTATGCAGCTATTACTGGCTTAAAGAGGCTCTTAAATATCAGAAGCCTAAGCTTGTATTTGTCGAGACGGGAGCATTTATAAGAGATATTCCCTCAAATGAAAGAATATTAAAGGCGATTCTTCCGATGAAAGCTTCTCCTTTGAAAATTCAGGCGATAATGGATTCCTGCAGTCATGATACCGATTTATTCTATACGGCATTGTTTCCCTTATACCAGTTCCATTCAAGGTGGAAGGAATTCAGCCGGAGAGATATTGTAAGGGAAAATATCGAGCCCTATCTTACAAGAGGTGCTACCTTAAGGTTTGTATCAAGCAATTCAATCATAGCTGACAGGGTTAATCTTCGTGAA
>CAJOPI010000333.1 GCA_905236275.1 uncultured Lachnospiraceae bacterium
AATAGACGAATGCGACGCATTTATAACACTCACAGGACTTGATGAGCTAAACATGGTATGTTCGCTTTATGCGTCAAAGAAAAACGTGCCTCAGATAATCACGAAGATAGGCAGGGGGGAAAATAACAGCCTTCTGGATACAATGTGTCTTGGAAGTACCGTATGTCCGAAGGAAATTGTGGCTTCATCGGTCGTGCGATATGTGCGTGCGTTTCAGGATCAGGTCGGAGCTGCGGTTACGATGCATACGATAGCTGACGGACAGGCGGAAGCCCTTGAATTTATAGCTGATGAGAATACCCTGCATTGCGGGGAAGCTCTAAAGAACCTGAAGCTTAAAGAAAATGTACTTATTGCTGCGATAAGCGGCAGGGGTACGATAGAGATTGCTTCGGGAAATTCTTCCTTCATAAAGGGAGATTCGGTTATCGTCGTGAAAGCAGGTGACACTGCAATCCGTCAGCTTAATGATATTTTTGAAGTCTAAGGAGAGTATACAGGGAAAATGAATTACAAAATCGTTGTGCAGATAAACGCAAGGATACTGCTTATAGAAGCTGCGTTTATGTTACCTGCTCTCCTTATAAGCCTTTATTGCGGGGAGGAGCTTGCTGCTGCTGCATTTGGGAAAACAATCATTTTAATTGCCTTTTTATTTATGCTTCTTCATTTGATTTCGAGAGGGGCTGAAAGGGTTTTTTATGCGAGAGAAGGCTTTGTCTGCGTGGGTCTTGCATGGATCATAATGAGTGCTGTCGGATGCCTTCCCTTTTATCTTTCGGGAGAAATACCGAGCTACATAGATGCACTTTTTGAAATGGTTTCAGGTTTTACAACTACAGGAGCCTCGATCGTTCCAAATGTCGAAGTCCTTTCAAAAGGAATACTTTATTGGAGAAGCTTCAGCCACTGGATAGGAGGAATGGGAGTACTTGTTTTTCTCCTTGCCATCGTACCGTCGAACAAGAAATCGGGAGGCTTTTCACTGCACCTTCTCAGAGCGGAGAGCCCGGGACCGAGTGTTGGAAAGATTGTTCCCAAAATGCGCAGGACGGCGATGATTCTATATGTAATGTATGTCGCTCTGACTGTGCTTGATGTTATTTTTCTGGTGGCAGGAGGTATGAATCTTTTTGAGTCCTTCTGTCATGCCTTTGGAACAGCAGGTACAGGCGGCTTCGGTGTAAAGGCTGACAGCTTTGCAGGCTATAGCCCTTATCTGCAAAATGTTACTACGGTATTTATGATTCTGTTCGGCATAAATTTTACCTGTTATTATCTGCTTCTTACAAAGCAGTTCAGCGCGGTAATCTTTGACGAGGAACTGAGGCTTTATATTGGAACCATTCTGGTCAGCACGATACTTATTTCTGCTGATGTTTACAGATTTTACGGGAATTTGGAAGAAACAGTCCGTACAGCTGCTTTTCAGGTTGGGAGTATCATAACCACGACAGGATATGCGACAGCGGATTTTGACAAATGGCCTTCGTTTTCAAAGTCGATCATACTGCTCCTTATGGTAATGGGAGCCTGTGCCGGAAGTACCGGAGGCGGTATAAAGTGTTCAAGAGTCCTAATTCTTTTCAAGGGACTCAGGAGAAATATCCATCAGCTTTTACATCCGCAGAGAGTACAGGTCGTAAGGATTAACAAAAGAACGCTGGGTGAAAATATTATTACGAATACAAATGCATATCTTGCAGCCTATGTAATAATAATAATACTTAGTGTTCTTGTTATATCCCTGGATGGTTTTTCCTTTGAAACCAACTTTTCGGCAGTGCTTTGTACCTTCAATAATATAGGTCCGGGACTTGCCGAGGTCGGACCGACATGTAATTTCGCGGCTTATGGTGTGATTTCAAAAGCAGTTCTTATTGCCGGAATGCTTTTGGGAAGACTTGAGATTTTCCCGATATTACTTCTTTTTTCGGGAAGTACATGGCATTGGAGCATTAAGCGGAGGGGGATTAAATGGAAAAAAGTCCGTCAAACGAAGTCAGAAGAGTAGCTTTTTGTGCGATAGCGGGGGTGCTGATATCGATAAATATCCAGACCTTTGTGCATACCGGCGGATTGCTTCCGGGAGGCTTCAGCGGTCTGTCCCTGCTTATCCAGCAGATTGCAAAATTGACGACGGGAATTAATATTCCTTATGGCCCGATATATTTTATCCTGAATTTCTTTCCTATAATTCTGAGCTTTAGAAAGATAGGGAAGAAATTCACGATCTTTTCCTGTGTTACGATTCTTATCAATTCAACGGTTACGGATTTCATACCCGTACATGTCATAACCTATGATGTCCTTCTGATAAGTATATTCGGAGGAATAATAAACGGATTTGCTGTTTCGATGTGCCTTAGAGCCGGAGCAACGAGCGGAGGAACGGATTTCATTGCCATATATGCTTCGGAAAAATTCGGGATAGATACCTTTAATTATGTGATGCTTTTTAATACTGTTGTACTCTGCTGTGACGGCATTCTTTTCGGCTGGGACAAGGCACTTTATTCTATCATCTTCCAGTTCACCTCAACCCAGATAATACGTCTTGCCTACAAGAGATATACCAAGAGTACCCTTTTTATCGTTACCGATTTTCCGAAGGAGGTAACGGAAGTTATCTATCAGGCTACGGGACATGGCGCAACGGATATTCATGCTTTTGGTTCCTATGAAGATACCCCGCGCACTTTTGTCTATTCGGTAGTATCCGGAGAAGAGACAAAAAAAGTTGTCCAGAGAATTAAATCTGTGGACAACAATGCTTTTATAAATGTAG
>CAJOPI010000334.1 GCA_905236275.1 uncultured Lachnospiraceae bacterium
ATTCCCTTCTGTCAGGATAGGGCGGGAATATTCGTGGGAGCATGTCTGCCTGAATCTGCGTTGCGACATTGAGTTCCGCACCTATACGCTCCTTCTCAGCGGTTATTTTGGTGATATTATCGATATAATCATTGATATCCTGCTCCATTCGTTTCATGGCATCTGCAAGATTTTCAATTTCATCACCCGTCCTTATATTTAAGTGTCCAAACACGTTTTGACCAGAATTTTTCGTATAATTAAGCGCTGCATTTGAGAGTGTGTTGACAGGTTTAACTATGATATTTCGTACTATGTAAATGTATATAAAGCACAGGATTAAGGCAATCAGTATGGTCACACCGAAAAGCAGATGCTCAAAATCTGCCACGGTCTGCTTTATGTCATTCATTGAAATGTCAACAAAGCTGTAGGCAAAGACATTTCCGTCATCATCATATATAGGTGCACCTGAAGTGATCAGCCAACCATATTCGGGAGTGTTTGTGATATAGGGAGGGAAACCGTATTCGGGCTGTGTGAGCACGATCTCGTTTGACTCGTATAAGGGGTCGAAGTCTCCGGGATTGCATGGGTCAAGCGAACCGTCAACAATATAGACGGATTTTTTTACATTAGGGTCAACATAGATTATATAGATAGAGTCTACCTTGTTTGCAATCCTTATTTCGTCCAGTCTGTTAAGAAGACTTAAATAATCTTCGTCATTTTTTATCTCTGAAAAATTGGCGATATATTTTTTATATTCGTCGCTTTCGGTCTGGTCTGTTCCTACTTTATCCTCAACTGATTCGAATATACCGGCAACCTTGTTCTTCAGCCTTAAGGCAGCATTTCTGTCAATCGCCACACTTATTGTAGAGGCGAGATTTGTAACATTTTTTTCGTATTCATTGTCGATCGTGTTACTGAAGATCCTGTTTGTGATCGTACCTTCAACAAGACTCATGATAAATACCATCAGGAGTATTGAGATGAAAGATTTTTTTCCAAGTGAGAGTCTTTTTGTTTTCTTCATATTTTCACCACCATAGTATTGAAACCCTGATACCGTCTGTAGTAGAAGGATTTTGACTTTTTCTTGATAACGTCCATTCCCAGAGCATTAAAGTCAGATACAGAAGTATCGTCAATATCCCTAAGCTTCTTTTTGTTCATTTCAAAAGGATTGAAAGAAAATGCATTATCCCTTATATGCAGAGAAAAATCATGGTTTTCATGGGAAACAAGTGTAAGCTGTACGATCCCGTTTTCTTTTTTTTCTTTAATAAAACCGTTCTGGATTATTGCGGAGCACATTTCCTCAACCGTCATTTGCACGTAATAGGTCTGTTTAAGGTCAGCCTCCCATTTTTCACAGAAGCCTTCAAGCGCTGAGAGCGCAGTACTGAGTTCATCAGTATTTGAGTGAAGGGTGACGCTGAAGATCCGGCTTTTGTCAACACGTTTCGCCTCCTTGAAAAAAAACTTTAGATAGAAAATTATTGCAATGAGCGACAGTATTTCCGTTGATGGGTGAATAGCCCAAAAAGCAGTTTTTCCAAGACCAACGGCGATCAGTGTGACCGGGAGGAGAATAGCAGCCCCTCTGAGTGTTGACAGCAGAAAAACCGGGAAAAGTATTTTGCGTGAGATATAAAAGTTTGAGATAACTAAATTCATCCCGAGAAAAACTGTGCATAGCGATACTATCCTAAGCGCGTAAGAACCGAAGCTTAAATCTGAAAATTCATGGAGTCCGAATAGCTGACAGATTCCTGCGGCGAAGATATTTATAAAAAACATAAATCCAAGTCCCAATATAACAGTACCGATGAAGATATTTTTTTGCAGCCGGTCACATTCATCATAATTACATTCGCCTTCATAAGTGCTTATAATGGGCTGCGAGGCACTAGTGACAGCACCGAAAAGATAAATCATAAAGCCGTGAATATTCTGCACGATATCAAAGACCGCAACGCCGGTTTCGCCGGCTAAACGTATCATTGCGTTGTTTCCTATCAAAATAAATATAAAAGAGTATATATAGGACACACATGAGGAAACGCCGGTCTTGTAGGAACTGAAAACTGTGGAAAAATCAGGCTTCAGAGGGAAAAGTCTCAGGTGAGAACCGGGACGCAGCAGGAAGAGAAATTGGGCTGCGCTTGATAAAACAACACCTGCGAAAGTGGCGATTCCTGCGCCTTTAACTCCCATATTCAGGAAAAGCACAAGTATAATGTTCAGCGAAAAATCAGAAATATTTCCAATCGAGGAGGCTATGGAAGCTTCCCTTGCCATGTCATCATTTTTCAGATAATAGCCTACCGCGTAGTCAAAAAAGAAGAAAGGAGTAGCTGTCAGTATCAGCCGGAGATATTCGCCCGCAGAGTTGAAAAGTACAGGGTTTGAAGCTGATGCGCCCAAGCCTGATAAGATTTTATCCAAAAAAAGATTTCCAAGAGCTGCTATTGTGATACCGATCATCAAGAGGGTAATGAGGACACCCTGAAAGGCGGAAGCAGCAGATTCCGCTTCACCATCGGTCATTTTTTTTGCAAATTCGATGGATCCGCCTATGCCGAAAGAGTGCATTATTACGTTAAAAAACATGAAGACCGGAATCGAAAACGCAATGGCGGCAAGTCCGACGGCACCCATGCGGGTACCGACGACAAGAGCGTCAGCCATATCCGCGACCGCAAAAACAAAGGCAGAAATAAGTGCGGGTATAAACTGCCTTATGAACATGGTTCTTGTAAAGACAGAAATTTTATTGTTTGTCTTCATTTTAATTTATCCTTGTAGCTGTGTACATGTCTATCATGCGGCAGGGCTGCATCAGTTTTTTAGCCCGCCTGAGTCCATTTATCCCTAAATCCTCTTCCCAGTTGAAATAGCGCACATTTTCAGGTCTGCTTTTGGCGTATTCTCTGCGGATGTAGTAGGTAAGCCCCTGAATTTCCATGCAGTTTTTTTGTAAACTGCAATCGACAGTATCATAATTTAGATTGAAGCCTGCTGCAACGGCAGCCGGAAGCTTGTCCACATAGACGATCATGCCTGAAATATCAAGAGTTTCTATATTTTTTATGATATTCATAGTTGCGCTGTAATCCGAGTTACGACCTTCAGCGGCTCGTTTTTTATACCAGCCATCTGTGATCTCCTGGACCTTATCAGCATCATCAGCGTTGAATATGATACTTTCGACTTCATGGTTTTTAAGGAACCTGTTTATATGCCCTCTTTCCTGTGAAAACGCCTTACCAGAGAGATTTTCCATGGTGCTCCGGTCAATTATGTATTCGCTGTCCTCGCGGGCGGCTTCTATCCTGAATTTTTTTGGAAAATATTTTTCAATAAGATCAACGTCTTCTATGGTCATGTACCTAAAGGAAAGGTTGTCACTTTCCATGTTTTTCTCGATAAAATCTATCTTTGCGCTTTCAGTGCCAGTCGGAAAAAAGAAGAATGTCCCGTTTGCGCTTTCTGATCTTACAGCATAAATTTCGTCTGATACAAGAAGCAAAAGCTGCATATTATCCTTCCATATAAAAAGGGATGGATAGGAATGGGCACTGTCATTATGACCGTATTTTTTATAGAGTTCGGTTACTTTATCCACAAGCCCGGCATCGAGAGTGATTTTGCAATAGTCTGACATATTAAACTTTCCTTATTCTGTCGCAGAGTATGTATCCGTCTTTAAGCCTAAGGCAGTCCGCAGGAGGATTTTCATCTGTATTTCTGTGAGCTGTCGCGCCGATAAGCTCTGACTTTTCGCCGTTCCCCTTATCGGTGTAAAAACATTCATAACCCATGAATGCACGCAGTATCAGATCCGCTTCTTCAAACGTCATGTCGCTCGAAATGCTGTAATCCTTTTCTGTCGGCATCTCCCAATATTCAGCATGACCTGTCTGGGGAAGGGCATTGCTCCATAGATTATCAAAATCCGCTACGAGCTTTCTTACCATGCCGGGGATTTTTTCGCACTGCCTTTTGCTCAGGGATACCAGATCGTCATCGGGAAATACGGGAACCTCTTCCTGAAGGATGATATCCCCTTCGTCGAGTTCGTGGATCATTTTGTGCATGGTAACACCGCTTTTATTTAACCCCTTTAATATTGTGACGGGCATAGGCCATGCTCCCCGTCCTATCGGAAGCAGGGCAGGATGCGTATTGACTATCGGAAGTTCGTCAATAACAGGTATTCTGTGATAATATCCGCCGAAAAGGACAAATTTAACCCGGGCTTCAACGAGCTCATATAAATCCTTTCGTGTTATCTTTTCAAACTGCAATGGTATATCATGCTCTTTTGCAAAAGCAACGGTCTTTGTATTAAATTCCGTAACATTATCTGTTTCGCAGGTGAATATTTTTACAAGCTCAACATCTGTGGAATAAAGGCTTTCAAGCACAGTAAAAAGTATGTCGATACCTACATAGGCAACCTTCATCATAGCCTCCATGCTGTTTTTGCCGCATAAAGCACCTTTAAAATGCGGTCAAAAAGTGTTTTCAAAGCTTAAGTAGATGACACTGTTTATAAACAGTTCCTTAACATAAGTTTAACATCATATTTTGCTTCTGTCATGTTCGTCTTGAAGTCCAAACTTACCATTATAACGCAAGGCGAGCATCGTGATGTCGTCGAACTGCGGTGCACCCGCTACGAAATCGTCAATGGACGATTTTACATTGGGAAGAAGCTCCGTAGGTCCGGCGAAAGGATCTTTGTTCAGTGCCTCGACAAGACGTTCCTCTCCGAAAAGCTCATTGCTGCTGTCGGTGGCTTCTGTTACGCCGTCAGTATAGACAAAGAGGCTGTCACCGGGGTGCATTTCGAATTCATGCTCACTGAAGCGAATGTCTTCCATGGTTGCAACAGCGGGAGAGTGACGGTAATGCACCAGCTCATAGCTGCCGTCTGCACGACGCAATGCGGGATGCTCGTGACCGGCATTTGCAGCAATGCCCTTACCTGTGGAGATTTGCACTATCGCAAGCCATACGGTCACAAAGAGCTCGGCTTCATTTCCCTCGCAGAGTTGATTGTTTACGCTGCTGAGGATTTTGGCAGGGGAGTAATTCTTTGTTATCTGAGCCCGGTTTTTGATAAGTGTTTTTGCTATGACCATAAAGAGAGCCGCGGGGACACCCTTGCCCGAAACATCAGCCATAACAAGTGCGATATGATCATTATCAATGAGGAAAAAGTCATAGAAATCTCCGCCTACTTCTTTGGCAGGTGTCATTGTAGCATATAGGTCGAATTCTTCCCTGTCAGGATATGGAGGGAATATTCTGGGAAGCATGTCTGCCTGGATCTTCGCTGCGACATTAAGCTCTGCCCCTATTCTCTCCTTCTCTGCGGTAACAGTCTGTATATCTACTATATACTGTTTCATACGTTCTGTCATTGAGGAAAAGGAGTCTGCAAGGGTCTGAACTTCGTCCCCGGTATTTATGTCCCAACTGAAATCAAGCCGGTCGCCTTTGAGATTCCGGACTTTTTTGTTGAGAAGACGTATGGGTCTTACGATATTTCCGGAAAGCTTATTTGAGGCTAAAAGAGTAAGCAATCCCGACAGAATGATCACAACGATAAAAAGCAGAGCGGAATCCTTGACAGCCTCATTCAATTGTGAAATCTCCGCCTTGTGGCTGTTCTGGAGTGCTGACAGAAGATCCTTGGTCGGCTCGACTACGATGGATTCGGGAACTATCGAAACAAGAACCCATCCGACGGTTTCTATCGGAGCATAAGCGATATAGCAGTTTTCATTGTCAATTGAAGCTGTTTCAACTCCGGATTCACCGGCAAGACCTTTTTTTATTAGACTGACAAGTTCTTCGTTGTTCCGGTCGTCATTAATTGACTCCTGACCTTTAAGCTCACCGTTTTCACGGCTTGAGAAAATAATCGTCCCCTCCTTGTCTATGATGCAGGAGGTTCCTTCATTTCCGAGTCTCGCATTCATCATAAAGGACTGCATACCGTCTAAATATATTCCGGCACCTGCAACAGCGACTATTTTCTCATCCTTGTAGATTGGCGCACCACACATGATTGCGGGTTCGCCGGTATCATAGTCGAGCTGTACACCTGTAAAATAAACGCCTTTCGTTTCTATTGCACCTGTATACCAGGGACGTTTGCGCGGGTCTAAGTAGACATAGTTACCGTCTTCATCCCATCTGTCCTCAAGCACCTCGCCTGCAAGAAGCATTATTCCTGATTCAGTACCTATATAATCAGCAGCAAGTTCAGGATAGGCGGAATACATTGACATGAGGTTTCCCTGAAGATTACCGATAAGAGAAAGCTCATCGAGGGTTTCGGAGGCGTTGGGGTCTACGTCTTCGGCGTATAAGAACATACCGGTTTTTTCCCCTATCATTGAAGGGTCAGGGATTATGACAGTTGCCCTGCCGTATTTATCGGGATGATTGTAGATGTCGGTAGCGGAATCGGCTATGAGCGATATGGTATTTGCAAAACCTTTAAGCTGGTTGTTTGCAGTAAAGGCACAGCCGAAAGCCTGACTGTAAAGCCTTTCGGTAATCTGTTTACTCATTGCCTGATCTGAAAGCTCTTCAACATGCCTGCTGCTTTCTTCTGAATTTTTAGCGAGGATATTGCGCATTCTTATAAGCTGAAAAATATATGTGATACCGATGAAGAGCAGAAGTGTTATCGCAACCATTAACATTACTCTAAGAACTTTTTTCTTCATGCGTTTAGCTCCTTTTTGAACCTTTGATACAATTCTAACTTATTCATTTAAGGTAAAACAATAAAAAAACGACCTTGTTCTGAATTTAATGCAGTAAAAAATTTACTTCGATTAAAGTTCGTGAAAAATTAATCAATATTTCATTGTAAAATCGTTAATCTTAATGTATATTATAATGCGTAGGCAAATGCTCGATTGTCAAGAGCAACAGCTTCGCAGATGCTTGAAAGGAGAAATATAAAATGATCTATTCAACAGAAGTCAAGAACATGTGCCCCATCGGACAGGGCGTACATCATGGTGCCGCACCGATTCCGGAAGAGGCAAAGTGGGTTAAGTCAAAGGAGATAAAGGATATCTCGGGATATACTCATGGTATTGGTTGGTGTGCTCCTCAGCAGGGAACCTGTAAGCTTTCCCTTAATGTTAAGGACGGCATTATTCAGGAGGCACTTGTTGAGACTATCGGATGTTCCGGAATGACTCATTCGGCAGCAATGGCAGCTGAAATTCTTCCGGGTCTTACACTTCTTGAAGCACTTAATACAGACCTTGTTTGTGATGCAATTAACACAGCAATGAGGGAACTCTTCCTTCAGATAGTATATGGTAGAACACAGAGTGCATTCTCTGAGGACGGACTTCAGATCGGTGCCGGACTTGAGGATCTCGGTAAGGGCCAGAGATCAATGATCGGTACTACCTACGGTACTCTTTAGAAAGGTCCCAGATATCTTGAACTTACAGACGGTTACATTACAGACCTCGCTTTGGACGAAAACGACGAGATCATCGGCTACAAGTATGTAAACTTCGGTAAGATGATGGAATTCATCAAGAACGGTGATGATGCTGCTGAAGCTCTGAAGAAGGCTTCAGGTCAGTATGGACGTGTTGCTGATGCTGTTAAATTCGTTGACCCGCGTAAAGAGTAATATTTAGGAGGATAAAAGTAATGGCACTGTTTGAATCATATGAGAGAAGAGAGAAGCAGATTCTCGCAAAGCTTAATGAATACGGAATCAGCTCCATCGAGGAGGCTGAGAAAATTACAAAGGATGCAGGACTGGATGTTTACCATCTTATCGAGGGTATCCAGCCCATCTGTTTTGAGAATGCAAAGTGGGCTTACACAGTAGGTGCTGCTATCGCTATCAAGAAGAACTGCCGCAAGGCTTCCGAGGCTGCTGCAGCAATCGGTGAAGGTCTCCAGGCTTTCTGTATACCGGGTTCTGTTGCTGACAGACGTAAGGTTGGTCTCGGACATGGTAACTTAGGAAAGATGCTTCTTGAAGAGGATACAGAGTGCTTCGCATTCCTTGCAGGTCACGA
>CAJOPI010000335.1 GCA_905236275.1 uncultured Lachnospiraceae bacterium
GAAGGCCGGAGTTACGCTTACTGCTGCCGGTTCAGCATTTCCTTATCATTTGGACCCTGCCGATACCAATATCCGTATCGCCCCTTCGTTCCCTCCCTTAGAGGAGCTGAACACTGCTGCAAAGCTCTTTACCCTCTGCGTAAAGCTTGTCAGCATTGAAAAAATACTCGAAGACCGCAGTAAATAACCTTCGGGTAAAATATCCCAAAAGTCAAAGAAAGAGCCTCGCACCATTTAGTGCGGGGCTTAAAAAAGACTACTGACTATTTTTTCAAAATTCTCCACAAACTTTTCATTATTGCTTCCAAAATCCCTGTTCATCTCGGAACTAATCTTATCATAATTGACTATCGCCAGTTCTATATCATTCACATCATATATCGGAATGATATTCTTTTTCTTCTCTGCAACAAATTTAACAAAGGTCACCTGATGATTGTTCACATGCTCATCAAACTCATGATCCCTCGGAACAACGATAGGTATCTTCCCCATTTGGAGCGGCATTATGAAGCTGGACGGACCTCCATGCGTTATTATAATATGGGCTTCGGAAATCTTCTTTACCATATCGGCATAGGAAAGCCACTGACTCCATCCACAGTATTTTGGTTCATAATTACTGAAGCCGGTCTGTATAAAGACTTCCTCTTTTATGATCTTTTTTGCAGCAAGCGTATCTATTTTTTTCACAAGCCTGTTAAACTGCTGCTCGTGCGTTCCAACTGTAACAAAAATCATCCTGTCCTCTTGTTCTGTGTTAAAAGATACTTCCCAGATTAATGGCCTTCGGATATATCTTTTTCTGTTCTTCCCATTGGACAACGAACTTGTCCGCTATCGGATAGACCATTTTCCCTGTGATCGTCGGCTTCTTGACCCTGTCAAAAACCTCAATATAAATGAGCTTTGCCCCAATTATCTTCCCCACGTAAAAAAACGGTACTGCAACTGCGGCTCCCGACGATATTATCATATCGGGCTTTTCCTTAAAAAGAATTTTTAATGCAAGTCCCGTGTTTATAAAGAGTGCCTTTACGCTCCTGTTGGTCGGATAATAACAGGGATATACCTTCTCATCCTTCAGAAGATTTTTCACATCCTCTTTATAGAAAGTAACCCAGAAACGGTTCGCGTATTGTTTCCAAAACGGTTTCAACATATATAAGTGGGCCAAATGACCGCCTGAAGAACCCACAAAGCATATTTTTATATCCTTCTTATCCTTCATAACCTAATCATTCTATCTGTTTAAGGCGATTGTGTCAACCTTAGATTTAACAATACAATCGTATACTTCTTCAAGGCTGTGTTTTGTATTATCTATATCAAAACCGTCCGCCAGCTCTTTAATCAGCATCTTTCTCTTTGCCCTGCTGACCTTTGTTGTCCCCCGAAGAACGATTTCGGAAAGCTCTATTATCTTGTCAGCCCACAGATCAAGACCATTCTCTATCGGCAGATAATATACAAGCTCTGAGATTCTTGTCTTTTCAGTAACCTTATCCGATGCAACACAGGGAAGACCTGCAAATTCCGCTTCGAGAATCGACATCGGCAGACCTTCAAACCTTGACGGCAAAACAAAGATATCCATGGCTGACAGGAAAGCCTGCATATCATCCGTCTCGCCATAAAAAATAACCCTGTCCTCAACTCCGAGCCTGCCCGCCTCTTCCTTAAGCCTTTTAATATTCTCCTCATCGCCCTTTCCAAGAAAGATAAGCTTGCAGCTGAGATCAGATGACTTTTCGGTTCTTTCCATCACCCTTTTCAGAAGCTCTATGGCAAATTCCTGATTTTTCTGGTATTCTATCGTACCGGCATGACCTATCAGCAGTTCCCATTCATTTATCTTTAATTCATGACGTATAAGCGAGCGCTTCACAGGATCATATCTGTAATTGTCCGGATTGAGTGAATTTTTAATTATCCTGAAGTTCTTTCTGCCAAAAAGCCAGTAGCCGGCCTCCTTCGAGCAGGCAAGCTGTTCGGTCACGAAGAAGTCGAAGAAAGGCTTCAGGAATTTATGCGCTTTCAAATGCGTACAGGTCGTGTTGTGGCTATGGGCTATTCTCGTTTCGCAGCCCGCCATTTTTGCCGCAGCGAGCTCGACAGCCATAGTAGCACTGTTTCCGTTTACATGAACAACGTCATAAGCATTTTCTTTAATTATCGAAATAAGCTTTCTGAAATAATTAAAGGTCCTGCCTCTTTCAAGCAGGAATATCCTACCGCCGACCTCTTCTATCTCCTTTCTGTAAAGCGGGTCCATATACTCATTTGCAACAAAATCTATTTTATATTTATCATGGTTTATAACCCTGTAATAATTTATTATGACTGATGAAATTCCCTGTCGGTAAAAATTCACCGTATTGATAATCAGAATTCTCCTCATCTGTATCTCCCTTTAAAACTGTTTCCCCTTTATTCCTGTAAATCTCATAGATTTCGGCATACAGAAATATATATCACCCATAAAAGTGCGTAACGAGCTGTAATTATCAAGATACTGCATTGCCCTGACCATAGCGGGAAAATTTTTTCTCTTAAAAAGATTTTCTCTTGCAAGGCAGTACCCGTCTGCCCTCTCCAATATTTCCCTCTCGCTCCGGCTCAGAACACCACTGTCCCTATTATACTCCTTTGCTGCGCGTATTTGTTCTTTTTCACGTCTTAAATCAATTATTTTTGTTTTTTCTGTGGTACAGTCTCTTCCTGTAGCCGTATTCCCATGTCTTCTGTAATCAATAAGCGGTCTGTCGTAGGTAAAAAGGCTGTGCCTCATCATGGCAAATGTCCAGAGCTGTGCATCATGAGGAAGCTCATTCGTCCAATAATTCTTCGTCTCAGCGAGAAGTCCCGCCTTAAAAGCATATACGCAGCCCGGCATCCTTGTGTGAAAAAATCTGCCGTCAAAAACCTGCCTTGATATAATTCCCGAATCCTTCGAATAACGCCTCTTCTTTCCTTCTTCGTCCAAAAAATCAAAGCTTCCCACCAGAAGTTCAATATTCTCGTTACGCGAAAAAACCTCTACTGTACGCTTCATTCTGTCTTCTCGCCATACATCATCCTGGTCTGACAGGACAATCAGCATTTCCGGATCATCCATTATCATTCCCGAATGTCTGAGTTTTATCTTTTCGCTTTCATACTCATCGGTAAGCTTTTTCAGCAATTCTCCAAAATTAGCCTGCCAGCCGATGTTCTTCTCACCTCTGAGAAGAAACCATTTTTCCGCCAACTTATTTCTGTCTATGTAGTTCTCGATAAATTCCGCGCTGCCATCCTTTGAACAGTCGTCTCTTATAAAGACCCTGTCCGGTGCCACACTCTGCATTCTGATGGATTCAAGCTGTTCATTCAGATACTTCATTCCATTGCAAACTGCTATAGCTACGACTGTTTCCACTTTTCTTTTTCATCCCCCACTCTTTTTGATACTGCCCCTTTGTGATATTTTAAAATACCATCTCTATTATACAATATATTTGACTTTCCATAAATACAAAATAATCCGGCACAGATAAATTTTCTGTGCCGGTTGACCGGTCATTGTTTATCTCATCAGTTCGCACTTGCCAACGCCTGCGTATCATCACTGTACCAATACAGAAGCTGGCCGACGACATTGCTGTAGCTTACAGCCCCTTCCGGAATACCATTCACTACAAGGTTTGTGTCTATGAAGGTCTGTGCAGTCTTTTTCACTGTGGCAGTTGAGATAACCGCATTTTTCTCAACCTTCTCTTCTGTTTCAACTGTCATGAATACGTTATCCGATCTGACAAGAGAGGAAATCGATTCATGAGACCGGTAAAGAGCATTGTTTCCGCCGCACGCTTCCTTAAAGTCCTTATTGATATAGTTAAGAACACTTAAATATCCGCTGTACTGAAAGAATTTGTTATCAGAATTTATGCAGGCAACATAGGCAATGAAATTCGCATCATCCTCCTGAATAAAGCCCTTTGTGTGAGCCATTTCATGACATACCGTAGAAGGAAAATTTACGTTAGTCATTATGGAATTATAATTCGCCTCCATCGTGAAAGGGAAATAGTAGCCCCTCATGGACTGCTGACACATAAATTCCGATGCGATAAGTTTTTTCGGCAGGGAATAATATCCGGAAAACTCATCCCATTCCGAGGAGAGTGAGCTCATCGCCTTGACAGCCTCCGCATTGAGGTCCCCTTCAAAAAGCGGTCTCCCTTCTTCATCCCGCTCTATCTTCTTTGCAAGAAGATTAGCCTGAGTA